>CAVHVH010000035.1:14514-17301 GCA_963639385.1 Oscillospiraceae bacterium | reverse complement strand
TTACAGAGCTCTGTCCACTATGTGGATGGGGCTCTTTTGCATATGTAGGGGTAATCTTTCAAACGCTAAACGCCATCGCCAAAGTTTAACATGAGTTAAACAACAGTTAAATAATAGTTAAATAATGTATAAATCAGGGGGGGTACTAATATTTTTGTAATTTTATTATCCAAAAGAAAACAATACTATCGAAGCGAAGGTATCCAAATTAAGGTAGATAATTGATTTTAATAACTAATAACTAATAACTAATAACTAATAACTAATAACTAATAACTAATATTGTTTATGAGAAAGAATTTTATGAAGGTTGCTTTGGCGGCTATTGTTGGCTTGTGCTTGACATCATGTAAAAATTATTTTTATCAAGTTTATGACGTTGGTTTCAATGATTTGAAGAAACAGGAAAATTCTCTTGTGTTTGAGAATGAAGATTGCAAAGTATTGTATAATTTGTGGTCAAATAATGGCGCTTTAAGATTTGCCGTTCTTAATAAAACAGATAAGGATATATTTATTAACATGGGTCAGAGTTTTTATGTTGTCAATGGGCAAGCCGTGGATTACTATCAAGGTAGAACTTTTTCGGTGCAGAGTATAGAGGGGGCTTCCTATATGGCATCTTCTACTGTTGGAACATCTGGAGCAGCTGGTTTTTGGGGTGATGGTGTTTATTTCGAAAATTCTCAAAGTGTTCTTGCATCAGCAATAGGAAAAGTATCGAAATCGGTTTCTACGAAAGTTACCACAAAGGAAATGGAAATAGTATGTATACCTGCAAAGTGCTTTAAGGTATTTGATTATTATAAAATTAATCCTGCATGGATCAAGACATGTGATAGACAGAAGGATTTCCCCAAAAAGAGTTATGTGGTAGGAACTTATAAAGAGTATTCTACTCCGTTAACTGTAAAAAATCGTATAGCATATGGTTTTACCAAAAATGATGTGGCAGATAAGCATATAGACAATGCTTTTTGGATTTCTGCTATTACTAACTATTCTCAGAAAGAAGCTACAGAGAAATATAAAAAGACATCTGAATGTTATGGTCGGAAGAGTTCTTCTAAGGGAAAGATGTTTAAGATAGGTGGACCAGACAAGTTCTATCAGAAATATGAAAGGAAATGATCATTTTGTAGGTATATGAGAAATAAGAGGTAAACATCAAACTAAGATTGCTTACCTCTTTATTTTTTTTGGTATGCTCGGTATTAGTATTATCTAACGGGTGAAAGTCCCGAATAAACTCTAATAGTGGGAATTACATAGCCATGAGCAAGAGCGCTTGGGTTACTCATAAATTCATGGCTTAACGCCAAGGAGAAGTGTCTTAAGAACTGAAATCTTTTTGATAATGATGGTCAACAAATAAGTTATGGCTACAACCAGGATGCTATAGAGTACAATCAACGCTACATCATTGTGAATACCAAGAGACAATAGTATATTCTTCTTGCGAATAAAGCTGAAAGCGAAGTCGCTCATGATGTAGATTCCAAGCGAATTGACTCCGATAGAAATTATTCGCTTTAAACAGGTTTGTTCGCCTAAGGCTATCAGTTGATAGACGAACAGTGAACCGACAAAGCCGATGGTTGTTCTGTATACATCTATACCTAATTGTATTAGCGGAGAATTACATCCCCCGAATATGTAATATCCTGACTCATAGATATATGAGTTACGACTATAGAAGGCAAGCATTAATATGTAGGTTAGTGCTGTTATTGCCATCGCCTTGTAGGTGCGCAAGGGCGTAAAATCAAACTTGTGCTTTGCCAGCAGATACATTCCTGCGAAATAGGTATACATAAAGATGTAATTAGCACATCCCCATGAGTTAGGAACAAAGAACAGGGCTACATATATCAAGGTATAAACTGCGATATGGTCTTTAAAAATGCGATGTACCAACATGACTACTATCATATTGTAGACTAATGCCCATAGGAACCAAATACCGCCACCAACAATCATCCACCAGTTAGACAAGTTGGGCGTTTCATGCCTTAAGAGCACTTTCGTGCTAATATAATGGAGTGTTCCCCATACGAATATGGGAACCAGTAATAACAATGCCTTGTTTCGGATGAGACTTCCCATATTGTATTTCGCCACGCTACGGGCAAAAAGCCATCCGCTCACGCACATGAATGTAGGCATGTGGAAACTATAGATAATTTTGAATAACCAGTTGTCATAAAATGCCAAACTCTCAGTATATTCGTTACCACAACAGTACTGAATGGCATGGCCTACCACAACGAGAATGATAGCAACCGCCTTGATGAGGTCAAGGCGGTTATTTCGTTCATTGTCCATTATTTCTACCCTTTTCCATTAATGTCCAATTTCACACTCCAGTTGTGTCGGCCTTTCGCGTTCCGATGCTCCGTTTGATAGCAATATAAAAGAACCATAAATAAAAGAAAATAGAATAAATGCGTACAACACGCCTTTTCTACATTCTTTTTTGAATTTTTCCTTGTAGCCATCGATGTAAGAATATGTCTTATAATCCTTGCGCAAGTTTTTAATCATTTTCCCAACCTCACCATACAACTCTATCAATATGCCGCCCAAACCAACAAGCACAAGATAGCCACCTTCGTAAGATGCGTATATAAAAAAGCCAAATAAATATTCTACTCTGCTTAAAAAAACATCATTCATCGATAATACAGGAAAAGCAAATATAGGCAGCAAAAATATAAATGAGGCAATTTCAAATGAGGTTAAAATCCGGTTTCTTGCTCGCCGTACCAATATTAAGTCGTACCAAAT
>CAVHVH010000035.1:12825-14504 GCA_963639385.1 Oscillospiraceae bacterium | reverse complement strand
AGTCGTAACAAAATCCCCCTTCTATAGCCAATAGGTAGACACATATAAAGAATTGATAAAATAGGTATAAAAAAACATCCACCACCCCATGCTAAACAAACGAAGCAATAACACTGGTAGGGATATTAAGACAACTAAACAGATAGCTACCAATATGCAATCGTCACGAGTAAGTTTTTTGTCCTCTTCTGTTTGCTCCATCTTACATTATCCTAACGCTTGCAACTACTTTGTAGATGCACAAAATTACTGATTTCTCTATCTCCTGGTCTTCATACTCGTTGTTATACGAATGAAGCGTAAGATGATTATCGTCACTACCCTTCTTTATCACCTTTATGGCCTAAGACCATTTCTCGTGACAATTCCAAAGACCTCGTTCATCGGCAGGAAAGACCACCATTCTTCAACCTTGCGCATAGAATCATTACTTTATGTTATATTCAATCCGTAGCGCCTGTTTTAATCCCTAAAAATAAATCCCATTAGAGGTACTTGCAAGTATCATCCAATGGGATTTATCTTATTATTTAAATTTAGAATTTTGCCATTTTTATGGCATCAATAGCACATTCGCTTCCTTTATTGCCATATTTTCCTCCGCATCTTTCTTTGGCTTGCTCCATATCGTTGGTGGTAAGCAGCCCATAGATTACAGGAATGTTTTGGTTGGAGTTGAGTCGAGCTATGCCATAGGTTACGCCTTGACAGATGTAATCAAAATGCGGCGTTTCTCCACGTATAACGCTCCCCAAGATGATAACGGCATCAAAACCATCGTTCTTGGTCATTTGTTGTGCGCCATAGACAAGCTCAAAGCTACCGGGTACAGTCTTCACATGGATATTTTCGGGCAGTGTACCATATTTCTCTAGCGTGGTAACAGCTCCGTTTAGCAGGGCATCGGTTATCTCTTTGTTCCATTCTGCCACTACTATGCCAAAACACATATTGCTGGCATCGGGAACGTTGGCGATATCCTCGTCAGAGAGATGGTGGAGTGCGGTGGCCATAATTATTTTTCTTCAATGCGTTGTATATATTTGTCTATCTCTTGACTCTGAACGAGTGAAGAATTGACATACTTTGCCTTGATATCTTTGTAGATTTCAAGGGCTTCGTCGTTTCTATTTTGGCTTTCCAGTAACTGGGCAGCTGAAAGCAAGAATTGGGGAGATAAACTGTTGTTTACCCCTTCGTGACCTTTACTATCGGCCATTTTAGCAGCTTTCTTCAAGTCAGAAATGGCATCGTCAATTTTGTTAAGGTTGGCGTATACTTGTCCACGGGCTGCAATGGCTGCCGGACTTATCAATGCATCAGACGCAGTAGAATATTTCTCAAGATACTCTGCGGCCTTTGCCCATTTTTCGGTATGTGCATAGCACAATCCTGCGTAGAGGTTAGCCAGATTAGCAGCATCGGTGCCGCTATAGTCAGAAATGATCTTTACAAAACCGGTACAGTTGGCGCCGTCACCATTGAGAGCTTTGTCAAATGCGCCCTGCTCAAAATACTGCTGTGCCAGTCCTAAGGCGGTAGAAGCCTTGTCCTCGCGCGGGGCGCTAACATAATTTTTATAGCAGAAAACACCTACGATAAGGATAACTACTGCGGCTGCGGCAATGGCGATTGGCTTCTTGTATTTTGTTACAAAAGCCTCTGAAACGGTAAGCACA
>CAVHVH010000035.1:0-12741 GCA_963639385.1 Oscillospiraceae bacterium | reverse complement strand
TTATTCTTGTTGTATGATACGGAAATGCTTGGGTTATACCCATATCCATAATCATCGCAAAATTACTTAAATATTCTCACATATTGAAATATATTGCTTTGTTTTTTTGCGTTTGCGTGATAATTGGCGTAACTTTGCAAAGCTCATGGGGAATGGCCGCGAGTTGACAGCAACGCTAATTGTGCAATGATTTTAAAGAAACTGTCCATACTTAACTACAAAAATATCCGGGAGGCAACTGTAGAATTGTCTCCTAAAATTAATTGTCTTATAGGACAAAACGGTGTTGGTAAAACCAATTTCCTGGATGCTGTATATTACTTGTCTTTCTGCAGGAGTGCCTTTACAGCTATCGACTCGCAGGTAATTATGCACGACCAAGATTTTTTTGTACTTGATGGCGATTACGAGAGTGATACGGGCGAGGCCTTCAATATTTATTGTGGAATGAAGCGTGGAATTAAGAAACATTTCAAGCGCGACAAGAAAGACTATAAACGTTTGGCTCAACATATTGGACTTATCCCGCTTGTGTTTGTATCGCCTGCCGATAGCATACTCATAGCTGGGGGGAGTGAAGAGCGACGCCGGCTGATGGATATGGCGATATGTCAGTATGATGTGGCTTATGCCGATGCGCTGATTCGGTGCAATAAAGCATTGCAACAACGTAATGCGTTGCTTAAACAAGATGCCGACCCCGACCCTTCGCTACTGGATATATGGGAGGAGGAGATGGCTGTTCAGGGTGAAATAATCTATAAACGGCGCGACCAGTTCGTGTGTGAGCTTATACCTGTTTTCCAACGCATTTATAGTGAAATCTCTGAGAATAAAGAGCAGGTAAGCCTGCGATATATATCGCATTGCCAGCGTGGGGCGTTACTTGATGTAATACGTCGCGACCGTGCGAAAGACCGTGCTGTAGGCTATTCGCTTCATGGTGTACACCGTGATGATATGGAAATGCTTTTGGGCGATTATCTAATGAAACGCGAAGGTAGTCAGGGGCAGAATAAGACTTTTGTGCTGGCACTAAAACTGGCTCAGTATGAGTTTCTCAAACGTACCGTACAGACATCTACGCCATTGTTGTTGTTAGACGATATATTCGACAAGCTTGATGCTAGGCGAGTTGAACAGATTGTAAAGTTGGTATCGGCCGACAACTTTGGGCAGATATTTATAACCGATACCAACCGCGACCACTTGGATCGTATATTGCAGCATAGTGCCATGGACTACAAACGATTTGAGGTGGTCGAAGGCGAACTAACCCAGCGTAGGGAGGACGCAGCCTGTGTTTAGGCGAAGTGCAAAGCCGATAGGCGAACTACTTAACCAGTTCCTTCGCGAACAGGGGATGGAGACTCCGTTGCTACAACGGCGTCTTGTTGATGCATGGGAAAAAGTAGTTGGGAAAACAGTAAACAGATATACTGGCGACAAATTTATCAAGAATCAGACACTATTTGTCAAAATTACAAATCCTGCCCTTAGGCAAGATTTATCTATGATGCGCTCTAAGTTGGTGCAGCGTCTCAATGCCGAAGTGGGCGCTATGGTAATAGCTGATATCCGTATATATTAATTGACGCTGGGTGTTATATTATTTCGTCTACGGATATGTCGGTAGACTCAGTTGGCACATAGTCTACTCGCTGAAAATCAAAACACATACCTATTTTATAACAATGCTGCAATAGTATAAGAAAACGGTCGTAATATCCTTTGCCGCGTCCAAGTCGGTGTCCGTTTGCATCGAAAGCCATGCCTGGTATTACGGCAATATCAATATCCTCATAATCGTCAAAAAGTTTCCCCGTAGATTCAGATATTCCAAAGGCTCCGCACCGCATACTCGTGGTGCCTTGATAGATACGCAGTACCATTGAATTATCGTCTTTCACTTCGGGTAACAATACTGTTTTTCCTTGCCCGTATAGTGTATCTATAAGGGCGTGAGTATTTACCTCGTCGTCAAGTGAATAATAAAGCAGTATGGTTTTAGCTGCTTTTACCCGTTCATGTGCCAACAGGCGGGCTGTAATGTCAAGCGACAGTTCCTCCAACTTTTGTTGGGAGAACTGTCGCTTGCGTTGGCGGATAAGTTGCCTAAGTTCTTGCTTTGACATATCGCTCAATAGAGAAAGATTCTATAAATTACCACCATATGTTAGTGGTATTTCTGAACCGCTCAATGGCTATTTTTTTTTTGTATTCATTGCTTTGCTTGCCACTTTTTTGGCCGCCGGTTTTTTAGGGAAAGCTGTTCCCTGTTCGAATACGTTGAGCGCAGCTTTGATATTCTTGTCGCTCAAATTTAGGTATTCGTTCCATGCTTCTTCATCGAGCATATTGTAGATAATGCGGCTATAAATATACCGGTCAAGTAAATTGCGCGACTTGCGTATCATCAAGTTACGGCGCTGTAGTCCATTGCGGTCAGCATAGGCAGCAAAGCGGTCAGTAAGGTTTTGAGTCTTCAGATAATCGTACAGTTCGGTCATTTTGTGGTATTTGTTCAGTTGTGCACGGTTATCATCGGTATAGTCATACGCAAACTGCAATATCAACCCGCTCATAGCGGCCCGCTTATAGTAGGATGTCATACCCAGCGTGTCTTCGGGGATAAATATGTCGGGAGTAATGCCTCCTCCTCCATATACAGTGCGGCCTATGTGAGTATGGTAGGCAGGACCAGTGTGCCTAATAGAGTCTTGTGAGAAAAATTCCCCATGCAGATAGCGTTCCTCCAGGTCTTGTGCGTACATACTTTCGTCGCCCATTGTGTAAGGCTTCTGTATGCATCGGCCAGACGGGGTATAATAGCGGGCTGTGGTAAGGCGTATTACGCTACCGTCAGGGAATTCCATCTGTTTCTGTACCAAGCCCTTTCCGAACGAGCGGCGGCCAATGATAGTTCCACGATCGTTGTCTTGAATGGCTCCGGCAAAAATCTCAGACGAAGAAGCTGCCCCTTCGTTGATAAGTACTACCAGTGGTATGTCTTTGTAACTTCCTCTACCGTCAGAACGGAATTCCTGGCGCGGTTGTTTTCGTCCTTGTGTATAGACTATCAAACGGTTCTTGGGCAGAAATTCATTGGCCATCTGTACGGCAGTCTCGAGATAACCACCCGTATTGTCACGCAAATCAATTACCAAATTTGAGAAACCACTTTGAGATAGCTTGGCCAGCGAGATAAGCAACTCGGCATAGGTGGTTTCAGAGAATTTCTTTACACGAATATATCCCGTCTTATCGTCAAGCATATAGGTAGCCGAAATGCTCTTCTGCGGAATATCGCCACGGGTTACGGTAAATATATGAACCTTGCTTGAACCATAGCGCACTATACCTATCTTTACCTTGGTGTCCTTTGGCCCTTTCAGTCGGTGCATGGCCTCTTCCTCGGTAACTATCTTTCCAACAAAGGGTTTCCCGTCTACACTTACTATCTTATCGCCAGCCAATATACCCGCCTTTTCTGCCGGGCCGTTCTTGATTACGCCTTGAATATGTATGGTGTCTTGGCGAATAGTGAATTCTACGCCTATTCCAGAGAACGAACCTTTGAGATCGTCGGTAGCCATCTGCGCCGCTTTGGCGTTGATATATACCGAGTGAGGGTCAAGTTCTGACAAAATCTGCGGTATGGCCACGTCTACAAGCGAGTCTATATTCACCTCGTCTACATACTGGTCGCTGATAATGTGCAGTAAGTTGCTTAGACGATTGCTTCCGCTATTGATGATATTCAGTCGGTTGCCCGAAAAATGATTGGCAAAGAAGGTCCCTAATATGATGCCGATGATGGTACAAATGGCCATCAATAAGGGGGTAAACCGATTCGATTTGTTATGATTCATTGTCATTTACATTTTGATAAATCACTTCTATATTTGCTCGTTTTAGAAGATTAATTCCGTCTTCCAAACGATATTTTTCACCATAAACTACGCGTTTGATGCCTGCTTGTATAATTAGTTTTGCACATTCTATGCAGGGCGACGCTGTAACGTAGAGCGTGGATCCGTCGCTATTATTCGAACTGCGTGCCAGCTTTGTTATGGCATTGGCTTCGGCATGCAGAACATATGGCTTCGTAAGGTTGTTCTCATCTTCGCAGACATTCTCAAATCCGCTAGGAGTACCATTGTATCCGTCGCTTATTATCATTTTGTCTTTGACTACAAGCGCCCCTACTTTGCGTCGTTTGCAGTATGAGTTTTCTGCCCAGATATGTGCCATGCGTAGATAGCGCAGGTCCAATCGGTATTGTTTCTCTTTTTCAGTTTCAGTCATAATCTATTGGGATGTTATTTCTTTGTTTTGGTTATGCCGTTGCGTTCAAGCAGAGCGTCAATGGTAGGCTCTTGACCGCGGAAACGCTTGTAGAGAACCATTGGGTGTTCGGTGCCGCCACGCGAGAGTATGTTGTCTCTGAACTTTTGGGCTGTAGTACGGTCGAATATGCCATTCTTCTTGAATACACTGAAAGCGTCGGCGTCAAGCACTTCTGCCCATTTGTAACTGTAGTATCCGGCGGCATATCCGCCAGCCATAATGTGCGAGAACTGTACGGTCATGCAGGTGCCGGCGAGTTGGGGAGTAACAATGGCTTTTTTCCATGCTTCTTGTTCGAAACTTATGATGTCGGCATCAAATTCATCGCGTTGTGTATAGTAGGCCATGTCTAACAGTCCGAAACTTATTTGGCGCAAACAAGCATAGCCTACCATAAAATTGCGGCTGTCTATAATTCGCTTGATGAGCTCATCGGGTAGCGGATCGCCAGTTTTATAATGAAATGCGAAAGTGCTGAGAAAATCTTTTTCTACGGCGTAGTTTTCCATAAATTGCGAGGGCAGTTCTACAAAGTCCCACCAAACGTTGGTACCAGAAAGGCTTTGGAACCGGGTGTTAGCAAACATGCCGTGGAGCGAATGACCAAACTCGTGCAAGAATGTTTCTACTTCGCCCAGCGTGAGCAGTGCGGGCTTTTCTGGAGTTGGTTTGGTAAAGTTCATTACCAGTGATACGTGCGGGCGTACATTGTTGCCTTTGCGGTCTATCCTCTGGCCTTGGAATTCTGTCATCCATGCACCATTTCTCTTACCTTTGCGTGGGTAGAAGTCAGCATAAAGTACGGCTAGATACGAACCGTCTTGGTCAAACACCTCGTATGCTTTCACATCTTTATGGTATACGGGTATATCAGTATTTTCGCGGAAAGTAATACCATATAGGCGTGTGGCTAAACCGAACACGCCGTTTATAACATTCTCTAGTTTGAAATAGGGACGTAGCATCTCTGCGTCGAGATTGTAGCGTTCCATTTTAAGCTTATGTGCGTAGTATGAAATGTCCCAGGGTTCGAGCGTAAAGTTGGCTCCTTCATGCCGGCGGGCTAGGCTCTCTATCTCTTTCATCTCGCTAACGGCGGTAGGCTTATAGGCATCTATAAGATCGTCAAGTAGGCGATATACATTGGTTGTATTAGAGGCCATGCGTTGTACCAGTACATAATCGGCATAGGTGTCAAACCCTAAGAGCTGAGCCACTTTGCGGCGCAGATTAACTAGTCGTTGGCATATTTTCAGGTTATTCTGCTCGTTATCATGGGTACAAACTGTCATATGAGCCATATACATGTGGCGGCGCAGTTCGCGGTTGTCAGCATAGGTCATAAAGGGTGAGTAGCTGGGAAAGTCGAGCGTGAATACCCATCCTTGCTTGTTCCTTTCTGCGGCTGTATTGGCGGCTGCCTCGCGTTGGGTTTCTGGCAATCCGCAGAGATCCTTTTCGTTAGTAATATGCAGTTCGTATGCCTTGTTCTCTTTCAGTAGGTTCTGCGAGAACTGGAGCGACAGCATGCTGGCTTCTTCGGTAAGTTGTCTTAATTGCTCTTTGTCAGTATCGTTGAGCAAGGCTCCACTGCGTACAAAGCCATCGTATGATGTCTGTAGTAGCATTTCTTCTTCGGGGGTGAGCCGGCGGTGATGTTCGTAAACGTACTTGATGCGCTCAAAGAGACGACTGTTAAGACTTATGTCGTTGGCATGTTTTGTGAGTATGGGACTCAGTTTTTGAGCCAGTGTATCCAATTCGTCGTTAGTTTCAGCGCTGAGCATGCACGAAAATACGTTTGACACGCGGTCTAACAGGTCGTAATAATGTTCGCCTTTGCTTGTGTCTACACGGGTAATGGTATTTTTAAAAGTAGGTTCGTCGGGGTCGTTTACCAGTTTTTCTATGGCCTCGTCGTCGCGGCGTATACCTTCCATAAACGCCTCTTCGTAGTGCTCGGTCTTTATTTTGTCAAAGGGAATGGTGTCGTGGGGGGTGTTATAGGGTATGAAGAAAGGATTCTTCAGTTCTTTTTCCGTATTTGCAGTGGTGTTCATACTAATCGCAGTTGAAATTCTATCCTAAAAAGGCACGCCTTTAAGCAACCGTTTTGCCAGGCCGATTGTGGCTGTGTCTACATTTTGCAAAAATAGTAAAAAACTGACACATTCAAGTCGGTATCTCTATTTTTTTAACATTACTTGTTTTATAAATCGCACGGTAGGAGGTATAGGCAGACTTAGTAGGGTAGTAGCTATGGGTGGTTTCTATATGTAGGTCTGCATTATTTTGCGGTGATAGCCTTGAAGCCACCCCTAAAGAGTACGGCGAGTCCACGGCTTTCTAAGAGGTGTAGTGCGTTAGAAACTTCCAGTCTGCTGCAACCTAATTCCTGGGCCAAGCGTGTCATCTTTATATCCACGCGTTTCTCGCCTACAACAAAACGGCTATGTCGTTTAACAAAGTCCATTATGCGCAAGTCAATGTTACTACTTTGGCTATGCCAGTTGTACACATGGCGTTTCTGGATTAGAGCCGAGAGTAGATTAAGGTAATTGATGCGGAATATGGCGAAATGCTCTATCAGTTTATAGATTTCGCTTTTGTCAATAATGATTACGCTACATGGGGCTGCGGCTGTATATCCGCTTGCATAATGCGGACTTATTCCGAATAGTGCTTCGGGTTCGAATAGTAGTGGCGCCCCCGCACGTTCCTTAATGGTGTACGAACCGTCGTCTGACGATGTGGCCACGACTACACTGCCGTCGATAAGAAAGAAAAGACGGTTGCAGGTTGTCTGCGGCCGGGCAATGGTTTCGCCTAAGACGTACTTATGAAATCCTAGCTTAGTATAGGTTACCAGTGCGCTTAGATCGGCCTTGCTCAACCCTTGAAAAAGGGCAAACTGCAGTAACTTATCGTATATGTGAAGCGTATCCACAGATGAAAGAATGTATGTTACTGTGCCGGATTGGCCATTTTCTCTTTCAGTTTAGGCGAACACCATATTGCATGGCGGCCTTTCTGGTCGGTGTAGATAAAATATGCCATAAGGTCTTTGTGGCGGGCCAGTATTTTCCGGGCTTGCTCCATACCCATAACCATAAAGGCTGTGGCGTAGGCGTCGGCACGGGCGCAGCTACCTGCAAGTACAGTGGCCGAAAGAATGCTGTGCTGTACGGGATAACCAGTCTTGGGGTCAATAGTATGGGCATACTTGCGCCCGTTTTTGTAATAGAAATTGCGGTAGTTACCACTGGTAGCCATAGCCATATCACTTTCCTGGATTACAGTCTGTATTTCCTGGTCTACGTTTAGACTATCGTCGGTAGGTTTGGTTACACCTATACGCCAAGTCTCGCTATTGGCGTTAACTCCGCGGGTTACTACTTCGCCGCCAATCTCTATCATATAATTGGTTATGCCCATTCCGCGCAGATAGCGTGCCACTACGTCGCAACCATATCCTTTGGCTATGGCACTGCAGTCAAGCATAATGCGCGGATCTTGCTTTTTTACATGGTTTCCGTATAGTTTTACCTTTTTATAGCCAACAATGCTACGCAGACTATCAATAGTAGCTTTGGTGGGAGGAGTGCCTTGCTTGAAGCCAAATCCCCATGTGTTAACTAATGGTGCCACGGTAATGTCAAATGCGCCTCCGGTATCTTCGGATATATCTTGCGCCATGGTGAATACGTCGGAAAAAAGCTGGTCTACCAGAACCTTTTCGTTACGATTTACCCGCGAGATGACAGAACTCTTGTTGAATGGCGAAAGCGAATTGTCTACCAGCTGCAAATGGTTTTCTATATCAGTCTGCAGGTCTTGATCGTACTGGTAAACTATGCTATAGGTGGTTCCGAATATCATGCCACGGTTGTGTTGGTAAGGCATTGTCTTGTTTTGGTGTATAATGACAACCGTTGCTACGATAAGGAAGAGCAGAAAGATGCCCTGTCCTACGAGTTTCTTTTTGCTGTGTTTCTCCATAAGGCTTTGGCGCTATAGTTCTATGGTTATATTGAATGTTCCGCCTATGCGGTCGTCGTAACGGCCATAGCCCGGAATGTACCAGGCTTTTCCTATGGCTGGGTCTTTCACGGTGAGCTTGCGCTTGTAGCGAACGCTCCATCCCAGACGTACTGGTCCCCATAAGCGAGCATCTATGCCGGCCACAAATTCTAACCAATGGCAGTTGGCGCTATTGTCTGTATAGCTGTAAGAAATGTCGTCGCCCCATACAGGGTCTTTTACAGCAGTGCCGTCAATATCGTATTTGAACGATGTGTATCCGTATCGGCCGCCCACATATGCGCGGTTTACATCGTGCTTGTTGCGAAGTACGTTGAAATCTACTCCCAACCGGCCATAGGGAGCCGATGTCTTGTAGCGCAGTCCGGTGTCAGTGTCGTTGGCATCTGCCTGACCTACACCCACTTCTATAACTGGGAAATAGCGGTCGCGCAGGTTCAGCCTGGCGGCTGCTTCGTATTGGCCGTAGTCGCCTAATCCTTTTTGTATTAAGCCCACGAGGTCGAACGATACAGCAATGCCGCGAAACAAGGGTATGGTGTCGCGGTCGGTAAGTGTCTTGGTGTCTTTTCCTCTGCCTGTCTGTGCGGGCAGTTGCAAAGTTGCTATCAAGAGCAGCAGACTAATTGTCAAGACTCTTAAAATAAATGAGCAAATGGGCTTTTTGGGCATCGTATGTTACTTTATTTTGGTTTATCACTACCGAGTCTATGCGGTGGCGGGTATATGTAACTTGCTGTAGGGTATGAAACATAGAGGCTTGGCAGTCTACCGATTCGAAATGAGGCTCGTTGGTCTTGCTTATTGTTACAGTGTCGAGAGTTCTTTCACCGTCAGCCGGGTGTATGTCGAAGTAGTATTCGTCTGTTTCATGACTATAGCTCAAGGGTATGCTGAAACTGTCTACCCCGAGAGCTTTGTTTAATAGTACAGTATCGCTCCCAGAGGTGCGTTTAACTGATATGGTAAGGGTGTCGTTAAGAGTGGTTACATTGCCGGCCAACCGGTACTTTGCGTAGACCGTATTGTTGAGCGGACAGTCTACCGACGAGCATGCAGCCACCACAGCTACGGCCATAATCAGCAACATTATTTTCCGCATCTTATCTCCTCCTCTATTTGGTAATCGTTGCGGTTGGGGTTACTGCGGCTTACCAGGTCGGCTATGAAACCGGCCAAAAAGAGCTGGGTACCTATGAGCATAGATGTGAGGAATATATAGAACCAGGCCGAATCGGTAACAAGATGACCATAGTTTCCTTGCCCAAGTTCGACCAGTTTGTTGACGCCAAGAATGGCCAGGGCTATAAAACTGACGAGGAATACCAATGTGCCAAGAAATCCGAATACGTGCATGGGTTTCTTGCCGAAATTGGAAAGGAACCATAGTGTGAGCAGATCTAAATACCCGTTAAAAAAACGGTTTAGACCGAATTTTGATTTGCCATATTTGCGAGCCTGGTGGTGTACAACCTTTTCGCCTATCTTGCAGAAGCCGGCGTTCTTGGCCAAATAGGGTATGTAGCGGTGCATCTCACCATATACTTCAATATTCTTAACAACATCCAAGCGATAGGCTTTCAAGCCGCAGTTAAAATCGTGCAAATTCTTTACACCGCTAATTTTGCGGGCTGTGGCATTGAAGAGCTTTGTGGGTATGGTCTTTGAAAGAGGATCGTATCGTTTCTGCTTGTAGCCTGATACTAAGTCGTACCCGTCTTCTTTTATCATTTTGTAGAGAGCGGGTATCTCGTCGGGCGAGTCTTGCAGGTCGGCATCCATGGTTATCACTACGTCGCCCTTTACCTCTTTGAATCCACAGTACAGAGCCGGACTCTTGCCGTAATTGCGGCGGAACTTGATGCCACGTACATTACTGTCGTCACGGCTAAGTTGGCTAATAACATCCCATGAATGGTCTGTCGAACCATCATTGACAAATATTATTTCGTAGCTAAAGCCGTTGGCTTCCATTACACGCTTTATCCAGGCGTAGAGCTCTTTAAGCGATTCCTCTTCGTTGAACAGAGGTATTACTACTGATATATCCATTATTTGTATCGTTTATATACATTATTTTATTATACGGGTATCTGTGCGGCGCATTGATGCAGCCACGGGCAATGCCAGTATGGTACAGAAAATTACGTTCTGACAGAAGAAGGTGAACACCAATTCTATATAATTGGCCGAGCGTAGCGTATTTATAGCTTCCTGCAAGTCGTGTATCTGCAGATTCTGCTCACGGTATGCCTGTTCTATAATTTGGCATGCATTGACTAAAGTGGCGATGAATGTGCCATGGTCGAAGAAACGGAAGTATACCAACTGGAAAGCTGCGAAGAGCAGACTGGCATAGAAGAATGTGTACCACAAATAGGCATAGCCACGGCGGAAAGAGATAAATCCGCCGAGGGCGTTGTTGCGAAACATCTTAAGCCGAACACCAGCTACAAAGGGTGTAGCTATGGCCAACATAGACCCCCATATTGATTGAGGATTGAAAATTACGGCTATAAAACTGGCGGCCCATAGCACTGCCATGAATACTCCGTCAATACGGGCAAAGGCCTTAACCTGTACAAAAGCTTCTCTAATTGTCATATTATCTGCAAAAGTACTGTTTTTTAAATAGAAAATCCATAAAAGTACATTTTTTTCACAATTCACTAACTGTAAAAATAACTTGGCACCAATTATTTTAGGGTGGTTCTATAAATTACCACCGTTGAGTTTACACCTTCATTGCAAGATGACGTTTTGCCGTCTTTTGGTTTCTTTTCGGTTCAAAGTGCCAGTTCTCTCAATCTCTCCATGTAAGGTCTGAGCTTTGCGAAGAATGCCCGCATTGCTCTTTCGTTCACTTACACTTTGCTCTCGAAAATAATTCTAAATTGTTGTGCAAGAGAGAGCAGTGTCAAGCTTGCTTGACTTTGCCGAGCGTAGCCAACAATGCGTATGCAAATCTGACAAAGCTAATTTATAGAACCACCCTTAAATATTGTCTCCCTGTCATCCTCGCACTTGACGCATAACTGATAGGAGGTACTTCGTCAATAGTAGCTCCGACCTTCACGTTTCATCATAACGCTCGAGTTTTCTGACTGGCGTGAAGAAATGTTCGTGCTTTGTTGTTTTTTATAATTTCTTTTGTAGGTTTGGAGAAAAAGCTATAATTTTATGGTGGAATATATTGGTTGGGGAGTATCTGTGCGCCCTATGCTAAGGCTTCCACACCTCAGCGCTCGCCGAGCCTTTTGCGGGCAAACCATTCGCAAGCAAGGAGGGCAGAGTGGGTAAAAGAAGCACTACATAATGAAGGCGTTTACTTGACGTTGTCTGTTCGACTTAGATGGGCAATGCAAGTATTAGATGGTGCAAGGATTACAATAAGGAAATGATAGCCTAAAAACACTGACAAGCAAATGGACAAACATAGCATCAAAGTCACCGTCATAACAGTGACATACAATGCCAAGGATGCATTGGAGAAAACTATGCACAACATTGACGTGCAAGACTATACTAATTTGGAGTATATCGTTGTAGACGGAGCGTCATTAGATGGCACTATATCTCTACTTAACTCATATACGGGCAAACTTGACCGCTGGATAAGCGAACCTGACATGGGAATATATGATGCGATGAACAAGGGTGTGGCTATGGCTACAGGCGATTATTGTTTATTTATGAATGCAGGCGACTGCTTTGCTGGCCCTTCGGTGGTCAGCCAAGCTGTGAAAAATTTTGGTGGCGCAGATGTCATCTATGGCGACATATTAAAGGACGGCAATCTAAAGAAATCACTCTCTCCACGCAACTGCCACAAGATGTACTACTGTCATCAAGCGGTGTTCACCCGTACCAGTTGTCTGAAAGAATATCCGTTTGACATCAGCCATCGCTTCTCTGCAGACTTCAAGCAGGCAAAGCAATTATATCTTGCAGGCAAGACATTCAAACAGACGAACATAGTAATTGCCGTGTTTGACACTACCGGCATATCTAACACCCAACGTTCAAAAGGCCTTCTTGACAATGTTCGCGTTATCTGCGAGGTTGACAGTATACAAGAAAAGATACGTATTCTTCCACATATTCTCTTTACCTATTGGTTCTGTAGACTGCGTGGCAAATAGCGTTTCTATTAACATCTACTGTTAATTTAGTCGCAATTGCGATATTTATTTGAGTGCCATGAATCCGAACGAGCGAAAAATGGCTGCGTAGGACGAAACGCTTATATCGAAGTTTATATTAAGGGTGGTTCTATAAATTACCACCGCCAAGTTCATTCTTTGTTGGGGAGTTGCGTTTTGTCATCTTTTGGTTTCTTTTCGGTTCAAA
>CAVHVH010000034.1:0-17379 GCA_963639385.1 Oscillospiraceae bacterium | reverse complement strand
ATAAATTTATTTTGTATTCCTCCGTTCCCATTTGCCTTGCACTACCTTTAGACAAGGTAGGCTGCGCCTCGGGAATAAAAATAAATAAATTTATTTTGTATTCCTCCGTTCCCATTTGCCTTGCACTACCTTTAGACAAGGTAGGCTGCGCCTCGGGAATAAAAATAAATAAATTTATTTTGTATTCCTCTCAACTTGCACTACCTTTGTACACATATTTATATTAACATGAAATATACACTGAATATCCGGGGAAAACTTATAGACCTTTCAAGGCCGCAAGTAATGGGAATACTCAACGTTACACCCGACAGCTTCTATGCCGGAAGCCGCAAACAGACGGAGAGTGAGATAGCCCAGCGCGCACTGGAGATAATAGCCCAGGGCGGTACTATGATAGACATAGGCGCATTCTCTACCCGCCCTGGTGCAACAGAAGTGAGTACCGAGGAAGAAGCACGCCGGCTACGCAATGCCATAGCCATAGTGCGCCGAGAAGTTCCCGATGCCATCATATCAGTAGACACATACCGCCCGGCGCTGGCACGCAAATGTATTGCCGACTGGGGAGCCGACATGATAAACGATGTAAGCGAAGGAGGAATAACAGGCATAGTAGACACGCCTATACACGAAGAAGAAAGCATGTTCGACGTGATTGCCCAACTTAACTGCCCCTACATACTCATGTCTGTCAAGCCAACCCTGACCAGCATGATGAAAGCCTTTGCCGCTGAGATACAACAGTTGCGCGACCGCGGTGTAAAAGACATCATTCTTGACCCAGGCTTCGGTTTCGGCAAGACTCTCGACCAAAACTACACCCTTATGGCCGACCTCGGCGAACTGCAGGCTCTGCAACTACCCATATTGGTAGGGATTTCGCGTAAATCAATGATATTCAAACTTACAGGCGGAACACCCTCGACATCGCTACCCGGTACCACAGCCCTAAACACTATGGCTATAGAACGAGGCGCTTCGATACTGCGTGTACACGATGTAGCCGAAGCCGTACAGGCTGCTGCCATAGCCTATAAGTTAAAAACGGCGGCTACCAATACAGAAAACTGACAAAACAACCAAAACCAAAAGACAACGTGTTTTTCGAATTCGGACTAAAAGACATCATTGACATCATACTGGTGGCCATGTTGCTCTACTACATCTATCGGCTCATGAAAGAGAGTCGGTCGCTCAATGTATTCATAGGCATCATGGTATTTGTTATACTATGGCTCTTTGTAAGTCACCTATTGGAGATGCGGCTGCTGGGAGCCATTATGGACAAACTGGTAAGCGTAGGTGTGTTGGCCTTAATCATACTCTTTCAAGAAGATATACGCAAGTTTCTTTACAGTCTTGGTGCACACCAACGGTTTAAGAACCTATTCCGATTGTTCTACACCGCCGACAAAGACAAAGAAGACGACAAAGAGGCCATAATGCCTATAGTGATGGCCTGCATGAATATGGCACGTGCCAAAGTAGGCGCACTCATCGTGATAGAACGCACCACACCGCTTACCGACATCATGGAGACCGGCGATGCCATAAACGCCAACATCAACCAGCGTCTTATAGAAAACATATTCTTCAAGAACTCACCATTGCACGATGGCGCCATGATTATATCGCACCGACGCATTCAGGCCGCAGGTTGTATACTACCCGTAAGCCACGATATGGACATTCCCAAAGAACTGGGGCTACGCCACCGCGCTGCCATGGGTATATCGCAAAGCTCTGACGCCATAGCCATAGTAGTAAGCGAAGAAACCGGACGCATAGCCGTGGCCATACACGGAACCTTTAGGATAAGACTCTCGGCCGAAGAACTGGAAAGTATTCTCTCGCAACAGCTCATAAGTTAAGCGTTGTTCTAAAAAACAATCGCTGCAAAGAGGGCGAATCCATAAAAAATCACTACTTTTGCAGCGGCTCTGAAAGAGCCATACATACAAGATATACAACAACTATATATAGAAATATGGATTTATTACAACAGATTGTAGCGCGCGCCAAAGCAAACAAGCAGCGCATCGTGCTTCCCGAAGCTGAAGAGGAACGCACTCTGAAGGCAGCCGACAAAGTATTGGCTGACGACATAGCAGAAATCATTCTCATCGGCAACCCTGCCAACATCCACAAGCTCGCAACAGAATGGGGCTTGGAGAATATAGACAAGGCTACGATTGTGGATCCATTAAACAACCCGAAGAGCGAAGAATACGCCCAACTGTTAGCCGAGTTACGCAAGAGCAAAGGAATGACCATAGAACAAGCTCGCGAACTGGTTAAGAACAACCTCTATTTAGGTTGTATGATTATCAAGACCGAAGGAGCCGACGGTCAGATATCTGGTGCGCTCAGCACTACTGGCGACACTCTGCGCCCGGCCCTACAGATTATCAAGTGTGCGCCTGGTATATCGTGCGTAAGCGGTGCTATGTTACTTATTACTAATCAACAGCAGTATGGTAACGATGGCGTAGTAGTAATGGGCGACGTAGCCGTAACACCTAACCCCACAGCCGACCAGTTGGCACAGATAGCTTACACCACGGCACAGACAGCCCACAGCGTGGCTGGCATTGAAGAGCCCCGTGTAGCTATGTTAAGCTTCTCTACCAAAGGTAGCGCAAAAGATGCAAAAGACAAAGCCACTGGAAAGAGCGTATATATTATAGATAAGGTTATAGAAGCCACACAGATAGCACATAGCAAATATCCCGAACTGAAGGTAGACGGAGAACTGCAGGCCGATGCCGCGTTGGTACCCTCGGTAGCCGAGAAGAAAGCAAAAGGATCTGACATAGCCGGCAAGGCCAACGTATTGGTAGTACCTAATCTCGAGGTAGGCAACATAGGTTACAAGCTGGTACAACGCTTAGGCGGAGCCATAGCCATAGGTCCTATCCTTCAAGGTATAGCACGCCCCGTTAACGACCTAAGTCGCGGTTGTTCGGTAGACGACATATATTATATGGTTGCCATCACCGCTTGTCAGGCTCAAGAAGCCAAGAAAGCATAAACAACACAAAACGAAACAACACAAAACAGAAAATGATAGTATTAGTATTGAATTGCGGCAGTAGCTCTATCAAGTACAAACTCTACGATATGAGCGATGAAAGCGTGCTGGCGCAGGGCGGAGCTGAGCGCATTGGCCTTGACAACGCCTTTGTTAAAGTAACACTGAAAGACGGTAGCAAAGAAAAAGTAATGCACGACATGCCCGACCATAAAGAGGGTGTAAAATTCGTATTCAGTCTGTTGCTCGACCCTAAATATGGTGTTCTGAAAAGCCTGGACCAAATAGACGCTGTAGGCCACCGCGTGGTTCAGGGCGGCGACCTGTTTGAAAAGAGTTGTATTGTAACCCGCGAAGTAGAGGAAGGCATAGAAAGTCTGTGCGACTTAGCTCCCGTACACAACGCAGGCCACCTTAGAGGACTGCGCGCTGTAGATGCCCTTATGCCCAACACTCCGCAGGTAACCGTATTCGACAATGCATTCCACTCTACCATGCCCGCCTACGCTTATCTTTATGCTGTACCCTACGGCCTGTACGAGAAATACCATGTGCGCCGCTATGGATTCCACGGAACCAGTCACCGCTATGTATCACAACGCGTATGCGAATATCTTGGCGTTGATATAAAAACACAGAAGATCATCACTTGCCATATAGGTAATGGTGCTTCAATAGCCGCTGTTCAGTACGGAAAGGTAATAGACACCTCTATGGGTCTTACCCCACTGGCCGGACTAATGATGGGTTCGCGTTCTGGCGACATTGACCCCTCTGCAGTTACCTATCTTATGGAAAAGTTGGGCAAGACACCCCAAGAAATGTCTGAATTCTTGAACAAAGAAAGTGGTGTGGCCGGCATTACAGGCCTCAGCTCTGACATGCGCGAGATAGAGGCTGCCGACGCTGCCGGTGACGAGCGTGCCCACCTGGCTCTGCAGATGTACAACTACCGTATAAAGAAATACATAGGTGCTTATGCAGCTGCTATGAATGGTGTTGACATCATAGTTTGGACTGCCGGAGTAGGCGAAAACCAAGAAGGCGTGCGCTGGGATTCATGTTCGGGCCTGGAATACCTGGGCGTAAAAATGGACGAGCAACGCAACCACTGCCGCGGCGTAGAACAGATACTCTCTGCCGACGACTCTAAGGTAAAGGTTGTTATGATACCTACAGACGAAGAAATTGTTATTGCCCGCGATACCGTAGAGCTGGTATCTAAAGCTAAATAGGAATATAACATACTACGAGAGAGGACCTTTTTTCTGACATTTCTGCCAGAAAAAAGGTCCTCTCTTTTGCCATCTATCCTTTTTCTAAATTGTTATCATACATTTATTCACATTTATAGCATTTTTGAAAATAGTTGTTAATTTTTTGATTTACAGATAAACCATCTACGTTTATTTTCATCTTCCTATAAAAAGGCGGTCTGTAATTCAGCACTTCTAAATGGTGAAAATTTTCAAAAATTCCTAGAAAAAAAATAGGGGAACTGTAAATGTACATACTGCAACAATCGCCATACATACAGCAGCAATGATTAGTGCCCTACAAAGATATTACTGTAAAAAGAGGTAAAAAAGAAACAACAATACAATTATGAACGGAAAATTCAAAAATGCCGTAGTGGCCCTGATTTTGGCAGTGGCCCCCTTGGCCACCCAAGCCAAACAATGGTCGCTAAAGGACTGCATAGACTATGCACTGGCCAACAACATCACCCTACAGAAAACACTGCTCAGCAAAGCCAGTGCCAACGAAGACTATCTACAGTCGAAGGCCGCTTTGCTACCCTCGCTCAGCGCCAGTACCAACCAAAATGTAAACTACAATCCATGGATGGCTAGCGGTATCAGTGGTGACGGTTTCTCAAGAGCCAGCGTAGACAAGGTCTACTATAATGGCTCATACGCTATCATGGGCAACTACACCATATGGAACGGCAATAAAAACCGCAATCAAGTAAAACTCAACAAACTGGCTACAGAAGCTGCTCAACTTGACTCGGCTACACAGGCACTGAGGCTACAAGAACAGATAGCACAACTCTATGTACAAATACTATATTCTACCGAAGCTGTAACGGTAAACCAAGAGAGCTACGAATCAAGCTTGAAGAACGAAGAGCGCGGCAAGGAAATGCTGAATGTAGGCAAGATAAGCCAGGCTGACTTTGCACAACTTTCGGCACAACGCGCACAAGACGAATACAACGTAGTACAAGCACAGAGCAATGTAAAGAACTACAAACGCCAGCTTAAAGAACTGCTCCAGATAACCAGCGACGAGGAATTCGACATTGCCACGCCAACCTCAACAACAGACGACATGGCTTTGGCCTCAATCCCCGCACTTAACGGGGTTTACGCTGCCGCACTGGACAGTCGCCCTGAACTAAAATCGTATCAGAACCAGCTTGCTCAAAACGAACTGAACATCAAGATGGCCAAAGCAGGGAAAATGCCTACTATAAGTGCCAACGCAGGTATCTCTACCAACAACACATCTATGAACGACAACTCTATGATAAGACAGTTGAAGACTAACTTCAACGTGGGTGGAGGCATAGGCATAAGCATACCTTTGTTTGACAACCGCTCTACCAAAACCCAAGTGAACAAAGCGCTTATACAACGCGAAAGCATACAACTGGATTTGAAAAACGAGCAAACTACCCTCTACTCTACCATAGAAAACTACTGGCTGCAGGCTACAACCAACCAGAGCCAGTTCAAAGCAGCCAAAGCAAGCAGCGAAAGTGCACAAACCAGCTACAACTTGCTGAGCGAACAGTTCCGTTTGGGTCTAAAGAATATTGTTGAGCTTCGTACAGGCAAAGACAATCTGTTAAAAGCCAAGCAGAACGAACTCCAATCCAAATACCTTACCATTCTCAACACCAATATGCTGAAATTCTATAAAGACGGTCATATCTAAAAATATCCTTACCACAGCATTTACTCTACAACATTGCAAAACAACAAAATACATACAAGAAAATGAAAAAGAAAAAAATCAGCAAAATCTGGATTGCCGTCATCGTGGTGGCAGCCGTTGCAGTAGTCACATGGGCTCTGTCTGGCGGCAAGCAGAAGGAGGAAATCAAATTCAACGAGGAGACGGTAGGACAGAAGACACTGCAGAATAGCGTCACCGCCACCGGCACCATAGAAGCTGTAACATCGGTTACCGTAGGTACACAGGTGAGCGGTATAGTAAGCAAACTCTATGTAGACTATAACACACAGGTAAAGAAAGGTCAGATAATTGCCGAACTCGACAAGACCAACCTTACCAGCGAACTCAATATAGCCAAGGCCAACCTTACCAGCGCTCAAAGTAGTCTGAAATACCAGACTGCCAATATGGAACGCTACCAGGCTCTCTACAAGAAAGGATTGGTAAGTGCCGATGAATACGAAAACGCTCTGCTTACCTACCGCCAAGCCAAAGAGCAGGTAGCCTCATCAAAAGAGAGTGTACAGCGCGCACAGACTAACCTGGGATACGCCACCATTACATCGCCCATCGATGGTACTGTTATCTCAAAGAGTGTAGAAGAGGGGCAGACCGTAGCCGCAAGCTTCAGCACCCCTGAACTTTTCACTATAGCCAAAGATCTTACCAATATGCAGGTGATAGCCGATGTTGACGAAGCCGACATAGGCGGTGTAAAAGAAGGCAACCGCGTAACATTTACCGTAGATGCCTATCCTGACGATGTATTCGAAGGTATAGTAAAGCAAGTAAGACTCGAGCCTACCACAACCAACAATGTAGTAACCTACGAGGTTGTTATCTCGGCTCCTAACGCAGACCTGAAACTGAAGCCCGGACTCACCGCCAACGTAACCATTTTCACCCAAGAGCGCAGTGGTGTTTTAGCCGTACCTAACAAGGCCCTCCGCTTTACCCCGACCAAGGAAACTGTTGGCAAAGATATGAAGATTGTAGACTGTAAAGGCAAAAACAAAGTTTGGACACTAAACGGCAAGGTACTTACGGCTCATTCTGTAACCATAGGACAGACCGATGGCATAAACACCGAAATTACCAAAGGCGTGAAGTTAGGCGACAAGATTGTAACCGAAATTGTGGTTAACACCAACGAAGAGGAGGAAGCCACCGAACAAAGTCAGGGACTGATTTCTGGCCCCGGACCGAAAAAGAAGAAATAATACATAACCGGCAACCATGCCAGAATAGACAATCATGACTGAAACAGTAAAAAACAACGATAACAAGAAGGTTGTCATAGAACTCGACCAAGTGCGACGCGACTTCCTTGTAGGCGATGAAACAGTACACGCCCTCAAGGGAGTAAGCTTCAAAATTTACGAGGGCGAATTTGTCACCATCATGGGTAAGTCGGGCTCGGGAAAATCTACCCTACTCAACCAGCTTGGGTGCCTTGACACTCCATCGAGCGGCGAATATTATCTCGATGGAGTAAGTGTACGCAAGATGAGCCGCAACAGTAGAGCTACTCTGCGCAACCGCAAGATAGGTTTTATCTTCCAAAACTACAATCTGCTGCCCAAGACCACAAGTGTTGAAAACGTAGAGTTGCCGCTGATGTACAACCCTGAAGTAACCGCCGAACAACGTAAGGAACGCGCTATAGAAGCTCTCAAGGCTGTAGGACTGGGAGAGAGGCTTTATCACAAGAGCAACCAGATGTCGGGCGGACAGATGCAACGCGTGGCCATAGCCCGCGCACTGGTCAACAACCCCGCCGTAATATTGGCCGATGAGGCTACGGGTAACCTGGACACGCGCACAAGCTTTGAGATATTAGTACTCTTTCAAAAACTCTATGCTGAGGGGCGTACCATAATCTTCGTGACCCACAACCCCGATATTGCCAACTATTCGAGCCGCAACATAGAACTGCGCGACGGGCATATTATAAGCGACACTTACAACGAGAACATTCTCTCTGCGGCCGAAGGATTGGCTGCACTCCCCGTAAACACCGATGAGTAGACCATAGTACGCTGAAAAGTAAAATCAATACAAACCGAAAGAAATGAATTACCAAAATCTTTTCAAGATAGCCATCCGTGCAATAGGCGCCAACAAGATGCGGTCGTTCCTCACCGCCCTGGGCATAATCATCGGTATCGCAGCCGTGATAACCATGCTCGCCATCGGACAGGGAAGCAAGGCCAGTATCAAGGCCAACATTGCCGAGATGGGAAGCAACATGATTATGATATCGCCCGGTGCTGATATGAGGGGAGGCGTAAGACAAGACGCATCATCGATGGAGACCCTCAAACAGGCCGACTATACCAGTATCAAGGAAGAGTGTAACTACATTAGTGCCATATCGCCTACCGTAAACAGCTCCGGCCAGTGGATTTACGGCAATAACAACACGCAGAGTTCCATATATGGTGTAAACCAGGACTATCTAACCATACGCCAGTTAAAAGTAGCCGATGGCGAAATGTTTACAGACTCTGATATCAAGGCTGCAGCCAAAGTGTGTATACTGGGCCAGACTGTAGTAGACTACCTTTTCCCTGACGGCAGCGACCCTATAGGCAAAGTGGTAAGATTTAATAGTATACCATTCCGCGTAGTGGGCGTACTTCAGAAAAAAGGTTACAACAGCATGGGTATGGACCAAGACGACTTGGTATTGGCACCATACACTACAGTTATGAAGCGTATTATGGCGCAGACCTACCTTGGAGGTATAGTCTGCTCGGCCATTACCGAAGAAGCCTCTGAACCCGCCCAAAACCAGATAACAGAAATTCTGCGCCGCAACCACAAGCTGAAAGATGCTACCGACAGCACCGAAGCCGACGATGATGACTTCAACATACGGTCGCAAGAGGAAATTTCGAGCATGATGAATTCTACCATGTCTACCATCACCATACTTTTAGGCAGTGTGGCCGGCATATCGCTGCTTGTTGGCGGTATAGGCATTATGAACATTATGTACGTATCGGTAACCGAGCGCACCCGCGAAATAGGTCTGCGTATGAGCGTAGGAGCACGCGGCATAGATATCCTCAACCAATTTCTTATCGAGGCCATACTTCTCTCTGTAACTGGCGGCGTGATAGGAGTATTATTGGGAGTAAGCCTCTCGCTATTCCTTAATACCTTCTTACACATAGCTACCCAGATAGAAGCGTGGAGCATCATCATGAGTTTCGCCGTATGTACCTTTACTGGCGTATTCTTCGGATGGTATCCGGCCAAGAAAGCGGCCCGCTTAGACCCTATTGAGGCTATAAGATACGAATAACCATTATATCGGAAGGTATCTGCCTTCCACTTGGATTTAACAGGGGTGTGACTAATTATCCATATTGGTCATACCCCTTTCTCCTTTATTATCGTGCGGTTTATAAATCACCACCAGGCGTTTAGCATATCTCCACCAATATGGTTTCCAGCAATTTATACCATTTTTATATTCTTTTACAAGTTATTTACCTACCTTTGCACCGACAAACAGTAATAGAATATGGACATTATGCACATTATAACACAAATGCTGATAATTTTCGGCGTTGTGTTGGTAGGCTTTTTCTCGGCCAAAAGAAAACTGTGGAATTTTGATCTCGACCGCAACCTTTCTGTATTTATTTTGAGCGTATCCATGCCAGCGCTTATCATAGCCTCGGTTATGGGAAAAGGGTTGACCTTCGATGGCACAGAGATAACCACACTACTACTCGTATCCTTAGTAAGTTACGCCGTACTCTTCGGATTTGCCTTCATTATTCCGCTTATCTGGAAGGTTGAGAAAGAGAAGGTAGAACCACTGCGATTTATGCTCGCCTTCGGCAACGTGTGCTTCATTGGCTACCCACTATGCGAGGCTGTATTTGGCCCCAGGGCTCTATTCTATGCCTCTGTACTAAATATCCCGTTCAACTTTTTGGTATATACTTTTGGCATATCCTTCATCAATGGTGGTTCGGCCAAGAGCGCGCTCTCTACCAAACTTATCCTATCGCCGTGCATAATAGCCTCGGTAATTGCCATAATACTGGCCGTATTCAAGGTACAAACACCAGAGCCTATAGCCAAATGGTTTCATACCATAGGCGATATCACTACGCCCTGTGCCCTGCTTATAGTAGGTTCATGTCTGAGCCGATTTCCCAAGCACGATATACGTGGCAACAGTTTTATCTACACGGTAACTTTCCTACGACTTATCGCCTTGCCACTTACTGTAGGCGTAATTCTTGCCTTTATGAATGTAGACAAGTTAATCTGCGATGTGGCTATAACTCTGTGTGCCATGCCTATAGCCACTAACGGTGTATTATTCTGCCTGAAATACAACAAAGACGAGCGCACCATGACTCAAGCTCTATTCTTTACCACGGTAGGTTCGTTGATAACACTACCCACAATAGCCTTTATAGCCAGTCTGTTCTAAGTATACATACTACGAATTATATTCTTTAGGAAAGGACTTGCCCAATCAGTACTATTAGGCAAGTCCTTTTTGTATAGCCTAAAGTTCTATAGGAACTACAACTTTGAGACACACGTTGCGTCCCATGTTATACACGCCTCTTCGCCCAGTTATTGCCTTCACTCCTGTGTATTTCAGTCGGCTCAAATGACTTTGATATATGCGGTCTGTAATATTCTGCGCCGACAGATAAAGCGATAATAAACGGCGACCATGGTTCTTCACGTCTACTCCTGCATAAGCATTCAATAAGGTATACGATGGTGTAGGCGTTTCAGTACCATTGGCCAATAAGCAATGGTTTTGGCGTAAGTTGCAGTCGGCCTCAACTCTTACAAAGAGATGGGCCACATGAGGACTTTCGCATACAAACTCGTACCTTACATCGGCTATCCACCGCGGCGCCGGTGTAAATGGTAGCCAACGGGCATCGGCAGATCTATTTAACTGTACCGAATTAACATAAGAGAATGTATTGCCAATATGCAAGTGGGTAGTAGGATGGATATCAATGCGAGCTTCACCACCCCATATACGTGCATCACCAGATGTAAAACGATAAGATGGAATGCCCTCAACAACTATGCTATTGCCACTGTCATCGGCCAACCGCTCACTATAAATATAGTGGTTTATATGGTTGGCAAATAGAGCCAACTCTGCCGACACTAACAATGAAGAGTAAGTTATACCAAAGTCGGCCTGCCAACTATTCTCAGGTTTTAGGGCATTATTTCCCACTTCATAACGCTGGGTACCTTCGTGTACACCATTAGAAGCCAGTTCACTTATATTGGGAGTTCTGAATCCACGCGCAAGATTTAGTTTTAAATTAACATTAGGCGCAGCTTGCCAAGTAACACCCATGCTACCGGTAACTCCTTCAAAGCTTCGACTAAACTTACTAAATCGCAACACATCACTGCCTTCGGCATCGGCGCCATCGTATAATGCATCACTATGTAGGCGACGGTGATCGTACCTTATGCCACCGCTAACATTGGCTTTCCCCATCTCTCTACTTGCTGTGGCAAACATACCATAATCCAACAATCGGTACGAGGGTATTAAGAATTCAGTCCCCTTGTTAACAGACCTCTGCCACATACCAGCCATACCCACGGCAATCTTCCATCCACTTATTACTGGCGATAGATAATGCAAGTCGTAGTTTACCGTATGGAGCATAAAGTCAAGTCCACACTGGTTGGGATTATCTTCTTCCTCGAATTCCTGTCGGCGGTTGTGCTGATAACCAACAAGCAGTTTAATATTTCCGTCGCCCACAAACCACGAATTGTCTACCACTGCTTTATAATGGTGTATCTGCTGATAAGGCATCGGTGTACCATAGCTCTTTGCACTATATCCTTCGGGCGTAACCAGTTGTCCTGTCTGTGGGTTACGTTCGCCCTCTATTATACCTGGAGTCTGATGATAGTAATCAAATATAATATGCGTATGTCCTTTTCGATAATTCCACCCCAGTAACTGGCTATAAGCCTGACTGCGCAGAGCCGAACCATACACATAACCATCGGCAGCGTTTTTGTAGGCATGGGCAGCTTGACCGCTATAACGAGCGTTCCATACCAGTCCGCCCTTATGACCGGCAAAATTTAAAGAATAATTAAAAAGTCCGTTGTTGCACTGATAACCAGTAGAGACATTGGCACGCATTTCTCCCTGCATAAGAGGGGGCGCTGAGTGAAACACCACAACACCAGCCATGGCATCAGAACCATACATAAGGCTTGCCGGTCCTTTGAGTATTTCTACCGAGTGTACACCAGATGGGTCTATCTCTAAGCCGTGTTCATCGCCCCATTGCTGGCCTTCCTGTCGTATACCGTCGTTTACTATCACTACGCGGTTATATCCCAGGCCGCGAATAACAGGCTTAGCTATTCCGCTGCCTGTAGTAATTTGTGCCACGCCGGGCTGCCGCGATATAGCATCTACTATATTTATAGGCGACTGCATTTCCAGTTGCCGGGGAGATATTATGCTCACTGGCGCAGGCGACTGGCGCAGTTTTTGGCTTCCGGTAAGTCCGGTAACCACTACTTCGCCCAGTTTTATAGCACTCTCGGTTACCAGTTGGTGCTTTATAGTGTCGCTCTGTTCTCTTGTGTCCTTAGCATGGACTGCAACTGGCCAGCATAGACCGGCCAATAATATCGCTTTACATATATTTTTCATTGTGTTGATTTCTTATGATACAATCTGAGTACACCCCATATACGCTAAAGCATCCTCTATAGCCTAACAACTATAGGAGAGGACATACTCTAAAACTAAGAATGGCTCTAAAAATTACCACCCTAAAAAGATTTCTCGCTACCGTCTATTATAGACTGTAGGTATCATAAGGAGGGGCACGCGTAGAAAATATGCTGCACGCCCGGCAAAGGCAACCAACCTGAAGCCTGTGTACAGTATTACGGTATGGCCGTGCATATACCATACCCAAAATAAATACAGGAACCACACACAGCGTGTTCTGAAACTGGCAGAGCACACAAGGGTGAGCAGTATGCTGCAACTGTACTAAATGACCGCTATGATGAATATTATGAACACAGTCTGTACAATAATACCGAGCATCATAGGCCTGCACCCCACCATGATGGTGCAGTGTAACGGCCAATAGCATAGGTATATATACCAACAACAGTAGCCACGAACAGCGCATACGCTTGTCAAAGCCCTTCTGCATGTGCTTACAAAGTTAACCAAATATCGGTTAAACCTATGCCATATCGGCCAATATTTTATTTTTAGCTCTGCTTTATAAAACACCTATGCCCTATTTTGATATCAGCGCTGTTTTTTCTGTTTACACATAACGAATATTGTTTATATTTTGATTTTCTTGATTATTCATACGTTATTTTTCACACATATTTTTATCAATTCCATCCTTTATATTTTGTACCTTTGTATAAGTTTTAGTTTCACTCGGCAATTTGAAAATATTTCATTGTAGGGTGGTTCTATAAATTAGCTTTGTCTGATTTCGGCATTATTTTCGAGGACAGAGTGTAAGTGAGCGAAAGAATAATGCGGGCATTATAACTGAGTGAACTGGCACTTTGAACCGAAAAGAAACCGAAAGATGACAAAACGCAATTCCCCCAACAAAGAATGAACTTGGCGGTGGTAATTTTTAGAACCACCCTGTATTCATTGACAAAAGAATGTATAAGTTTTAAGTACGTTTTATGAAGAAACAAATAGATACAACCCGCGACAAAATTGACTTCGGAGTGGGCAAGATTGGCCCACTTTTCCGGAAAATGTTTTTCCCTACCCTTATCGGCATGATCTTCATGTCGGCACAGACCATTATTGACGGTATCCTCGTAGGCCGGGGTGTTGGAGCCGATGGAATTGCCGCCGTCAATATAGTTGCGCCTGTCTGGACAATAGTAACGGGAGTAGGACTCATGTTCGGTATCGGAGCCTCTGTGGTAGCCAGCGTGCACCTTGCTAATAATAACCTAAAGGCAGCTCGTATCATCCTTAGTCAAGCTTACGGCGCAGGCTCAGCTATCATTGCTGTGCTCATCCTGCTATGTATACTTATGCCCAAAACTCTGATCTATGCCCTTGGATGCAGTCCTGTATTGGAGCATTACGCCCTCGACTATCTGCTATGGCTCTTGCCTGGTATGGCATTCCTGCTATGGCAGTGCGTAGGCATGATGATGGTAAGGCTCGATGGCTCACCACGCTATGCCATGTGGATCCAGGTAGTGGGAGCTGTAGTTAACCTCGGACTTGACTGGCTTTTTATCTTTCCTTTTGGAATGGAGGTAAAAGGCGCTTCTATAGCTACTGCCATAGCTTGCATCTGCAGCGGACTAATGAGCGTGGCCTATTTTATTTGGTTCTCTAACAAGCTTAAGTTTTATCGTCTAAAGATGAGCATCACCTCGCTTGTACTCACCCTAAGAAATACGGGATATATGCTGCGTATAGGCTCTGCTACATTCCTTACCGAAGTGGCTATAAGCGTAACCATGGTGGCCGGCAACTATATGTTTATGTCAATGCTGCACGAAGACGGCGTGGCGGCTTTCGCCATTGTATGCTACCTTTTCCCGGTAATTTTCTCGGTCAACAATGCCGTAGCACAGTCTGCCCAACCTATCATAAGCTACAATTATGGTGCCGGCGAAAAACTACGCGTAAATAGCGCCCTAAGGGTGGCTGTATATACTGGCTTGCTCTGTGGAATAGGTGTAATGCTGCTGCTCGTGGCGGGCGACAGCCTTGTTGTGAGCGCTTTCCTAAGACCTACCGAACCGTCATACAACTTAGCTATAAACGGGCTACCATGGTTTGCCACATGTTCACTATTCTTTGCCCTCAACGTAGTGTTTATAGGCTATTACCAAAGCATTACCATGGCTAAACGTGCCATGGTTTTCACTGCGCTCCGCGGCATAGTCTTTTCTGTACTCGGTTTCATGGTGTTGCCAAAACTATTGGGAGTTATAGGACTGTGGACGGCCATCCCAACGGCAGAGTTTCTAACACTGGTGATTATACTATTGAGTGGTTCTAAAAATTACCACCGCCAAGTTCATTTATAGAACCACATTATAAAAAAGAGGACTGAAACCTATCACAATTACAGCCCTCTTTCTATTTTTGTATCTGCAGTGCAGTAATTTTAACTGCCCTAAATTTATTTATTGTCTTCTATAAGGTTCTGACCTGTCATGTCGGCCGGCTGCTCTAGCCCCATAATATGCAGGATAGACGGAGCTACATCGGCCAAGCGACCGTTCTTCACCGTAGCACTGTTATTGTCGGTAACATAGATAAATGGTACCGGATTGAGCGAGTGAGCGGTGTTAGGTGAACCATCGGCATTTACAGCATTGTCAGCATTGCCATGGTCGGCAATGATAATGGCTTCGTAGTCGTTGGCCTTGGCGGCTTCTATCACGTCGCGCACGCAGCAGTCTACAGCATGTACCGCCTTAGCTATGGCATGGTATACACCTGTATGGCCTACCATATCTCCGTTGGCAAAGTTAACTACTATAAAGTCGTATTCCTGGGTATTGATAGCACCTACCAGTTTGTCTTTCACCTCGTATGCACTCATTTCTGGCTTCAGGTCGTATGTAGCCACCTTAGGCGATGGAACCAGGATACGATCTTCGCCCTCGAAAGGAGTCTCTCTACCACCATTGAAGAAGAATGTTACATGAGCATACTTCTCTGTCTCGGCGGTATGCAGCTGACGCTTGCCTTGCTTGCTCAGATATTCGCCCAATGTATCTTCTACGTTCTCTTTGGGGAAGAGTATATTTACGCCCTTGAAGCTGGCATCGTATGGTGTCATACAGTAATACTGCAGACCTTTTACGGTATGCATACCCTCTTCAGGCATATCCTGCTGGGTAAGTACCTGGGTAAGTTCTTTGGCGCGGTCGTTACGGAAGTTGATAAAGATAACTACATCGCCCTCTTCTATGGTAGCATTAACGGCAGAGTTAACGATAGGCTTTACAAACTCATCGGTTACACCCTCGGCATAACTCTCCTCCATGGCCTTAACCATATCGGTAGCCGGTTTTCCTTTGCCTTCTACCAACAGATCGTAAGCTTCTTTTACACGGTTCCAGCGCTTGTCGCGGTCCATAGCGTAAAAACGACCTACAATACTGCCTATATGAGCTCCGTTCTTTTCGCAGGCTTCAGCTATCTGACTTATAAATCCGGCACCGCTCTTAGGGTCGGTATCACGACCGTCCATAAAGCAGTGTACATAGGTCTTGTCTAGACCATATTCGCTGGATATCTCTATCAGCTTAAACAGATGATCAAGTGAAGAATGCACGCCACCAGTAGAAGCCAGTCCCATAAGATGCAGTTTCTTGCCATTCTCTTTGGCATAGCTGTAAGCAGCTACAATACCTGGGTTCTTTAGGATAGAGCCATCCTTGCAAGCACGGTTAATCTTAACCAAATCCTGGTATACCACGCGTCCAGCACCTATATTAAGGTGACCCACTTCAGAGTTACCCATCTGTCCGTCTGGCAGACCTACATTCTCACCCGAGGCCTCGAGCTGAGAGTGTGCCGAAATTGCAGTAAGATAATCAAGATAAGGTGTAGGCGTATTGTAGATTACATCGCCATTACCGTGTTGTCCGATTCCCCATCCATCGAGAATCATCAGTAAAGCTTTCTTTGCCATATTTGTTTATATTATTACGTTGATTTTCATGTGCAAAGTTAGTGCAAACCGAAGACAATGCAAAGAAAAAACCTGTTTTTTATCGCAGCATTGTTGAGGTGCAGCCTAACTTCAGCCGTAGGCTAATGTCAAAAGCCGAGCGAAATACAAAATAAACTTGTTTATTTTTATTGCCGAGGCGCAGCCTAATTTATCAAAAGTTAGTGCAAACCGAAGACAATGCAAAGAAAAAAACCTGTTTTTTATCGCAGCATTGTTGAGATGCAGCCTAACTTCAGCCGTAGGCTAAAGTCAAAAACCGAAGACAATGCAAAGAAAAAACCTGTTTTTTATCGAAGCATTGTTGAGGTGCAGCCTAACTTCAGCCTATTTTCTACAAATACATAATATGAATGCTATCAAAATGTAAGCACACTTTAAAGTCGTTTAGATTATTTAACAGATGCGATATTTTTATAGTTAACAAATGTTACAAAACAGGGCATTTTCACCCCATTTTTTCTGATAAAAAGTCGCAAAGTTTTGGCCCAAAACAGCCCATTTGGGGGTATTTTTTAAGTTATCAACAGAGGTGAATGGAGCCAGAAACCCTAATTTTTGACCGCAAGATGCTAATATTTGGCAAATTTAACGGCTTTTAACATAACTCTCACTATAAATCTT
>CAVHVH010000033.1:0-17519 GCA_963639385.1 Oscillospiraceae bacterium | reverse complement strand
AACTCCTCTTTAGAGAATGAAAATCTCTCGTCCTAACCGATAGACGAAGGGACCGTTTGCCTATTAGCGGATGCAAAGGTAGGTACTTTTAATGTAACGTGCAAATTTTCTGCAAAGAATTTTTCACAAACGGCTGTTTTTTATTATTTTTGTAGTCTATGCAGGTAAAAACAAACGCAGTTGTGCTGAAATATGTGAGTTATGCCGACCGAAAGTTAGTAGTCGAAATGTTTACAGAAGATTATGGTAGGTTGGCGTTTGCTGTCACTGTTTCGGCTTCGGGTCATGGTAAGATGAAGCGACAGTATTTTATGCCGTTATCGCTTGTTGAAATAGTATTCGATATGCGTGCTAACCGTTCTTTGCAACGCCTTTCAGATATAAGGTTGACTTACCCTATGCCTCGGTTGTATGATGATGCAGTAAAATTACCTGTGGCCATGTTTATAACCGAGTTGTTGGCTGCTGCTACGCGCAACGAACAGTCTAACCCATTGTTGTATGAATATATAAAACAAGGTGTAGAGTGGCTCGATATGGCCACTGTGGGCATTGCCGACTTTCATCTTATTTTTATGGTAAAGCTCGTGCGGTTTTTGGGTTTTGCTCTTGACGAGGCTACATATACTGATGGTTGTTGGTTAGATTTGCGCGAAGGTTGTTTTAGCGCTATGCGCCCTATCCATGCAGACGTAGCTGATCCCGATGTGGCTCATTGTGTTGTAGAACTACAACGTTGTCGGGATTTTGGGAATAGTGGCCTTAAGCTTGGGCGTAATAATCGTAATGTTTGTCTTGATATCCTTGTAGAATTCTATCGGTTGCATTTGCCGTCTTTCCCCCAGCTTAAGTCTATCGCCGTTCTCCGCCAGTTGTTTGGTGGCGGTTCTTAAAATTTTCACGCTTGAATGAAAAATCCCGATACCATTCAGACCTTTCTTTCTGTATGCTATCGGGATATATGATGTGTTGGCAAATAACTGCTTGATTTATGCCAACAGTTTCTTTACAATCTGCGATATTACGCCTCCTTCGGCTTTTCCGGCAAGTTGTTTTGTAGCCATTCCCATAACGCGTCCCATGTCTTTCATCGTGGTTGCACCAGTTTCGCTGATAATAGCTTTGACGGCTTGTTCTATCTCTTCGGTACTGAGTTGCTTGGGTAGATAGCTCTCAATGACAACGGCCTGAGCCAATTCTTCTTCGGCCAAGTCGGGACGATTGTTGGCGGTATAGGTATTTGCCGTTTCGCGACCCTGCTTTGCAAGCTTCTGCAGAATTTTCAATGCGGCAGCGTCGTCGAGCGTATCGTTGGCTCCAGGAGCAGTTTTTGCTTCCAAAAATACTTTTTTGATGTTGCGGAGAGTCATCAGCCTCACTTTGTCGCGGGCCTTCATGGCCTCCTTGATGTCGTTGTTTACTTGTTCAAACAAATTCATATTCTGTTGCAATATTGTTATATAGGCGTTTTCTCTTATTGAAACTATTCAAAGAATTAGCCTATTGATTTGTTATACGAAAGAAATTATTGATGGGGCTTCTTCAGCAGTCCCTTCGTTCTCTGTTTTGTTCGTTGGCACATTGCCAGAGGCTTGACGGCGAATCTCGTCTATCATCATTTTTGACCGCTTATATGTAGGCGTGTTCTCTATGGCGAGTATTACGTCTTCGTTGTCCAAATATTCGGGTGCGAATAGGAATACATGTGGGCGTTTCTTGTAGTCAGGACGTGTTTTGCTTTCGCCATAGTATCTTTCAATACGTTCCTTGCGCTTGGCTTCCTCTTCGGTTCTTTTTATTTCGTTGTCAACTTGCGTTTGGGTTATCTTGTTTGAAAGATGTTCTTCCATGCCCGTAACATTCTTTATTCCGAAGCCAGTGGCCAAAATGGTTACTTTTACTTTGTCGCCTAAATCAGGATCGAGTGACAATCCCCACTTTGACTGGTAATCGCAGTTGAAATGTGACATAAAATCGTTTACATCATTCATTTCTTCCATGCGCAGTCCCTCGTTAGAGTTCTTGTCGGCAGAAAAGCTTATGCTGAGCAGTATCTTTTTAGAGTTGTAGATGTCGTTGTCGTTAAGCAGTGGAGAGTGTAGGGCATTGTCGATGGCTTTACGTAGGCGTCCTTCTCCTTCTCCATATCCAGTACTCATGATGGCCACGCCTCCATCTTTGAGTACGGTGCGTACGTCGTTGAAGTCCAAGTTTACGATACCGCGGTTAGTTATAATCTCGGCTATGCTCTTGGCAGCTACGCTCAGCGTATCGTCGGCCTTACCGAAGGCGTTGAGTACAGACAAGTCAGAGTACACCTCGCGTAAGCGCTCATTGTTGATAACCAGCAATGCATCTACGTTTTGTGCCAGTGCTTCTACACCATCAAGAGCCTGGTTGATTTTTTGGTCGCCTTCCCAGTGGAAAGGTATAGTAACGATACCTACCGTTAGGATGTCCATCTCCTTGCTTATCCGGGCTATTACCGGAGCAGCTCCAGTTCCGGTACCTCCGCCCATTCCGGCGGTTATAAATGTCATCTTGGTTCCATCGTTTAGCATCTGCTTGATGTCGTCAATGGTGTCTTCGGCAGCTTGTTTGGCTACGGTTGGCTTATTGCCGGCCCCAAGGCCCTCTTTGCCCAGTTGTATGTGCACAGGTACAGGTGATGCGTTGAGAGCCTGTGCATCGGTGTTACACAGTACAAAGCTTACATCGTGTATGCCTTCGCGGAACATATGGTTTACAGCGTTTCCGCCACCGCCACCTACACCTATCACCTTAATGATGTTTGCCTTTTCTGGTGCATCGAAGATGGGCAGCGTGTTGTTTGTTATATTATTGTCTTTATCCATGATAGTCATGCCTTATATGGTGTTGATTACTATAGTTTACTCATCCTCAGTGATAATCTGGTTGAAGAATTTTTTCAGCTTTGACGAGGTGTTATGCCAGAAACGGTGTTTGTCACCATCCTCTTTAGCTTTCTCTTCCTCTTCGGCTTCTTTCAGTCTTTCCTCTTCCTCTTTTTTTCGTTTGGCGGTATCGGCAGCTTTTTCCTCGGGTGTCTGTATAATACCTTTTCCAGGCTGGTGGGGCTCTTTTGGCTTTTCGGGAACAGGCTGCGGTTCTTCTTCTGTTGGGAATAGAGAGTCGTTGATTTCTATTCCGGCACAGTTTTCATTGCCGTGCTCAAGCAGACCCAAAACAGTGTTCATCCTACCATCGTGAGCTGTAATCTCGGGCTGGCTTGCATTGATTGTAGCGTTAACGAACTTAGCTATTCTGATTTTCTCTATTGGGGTAAATTTTCTGAAAGCTTCGATAATGTTTGGCATGTTGGCGCCGCCGCCGGTGAGGATAATGCCGCCTAACATCTTTTCGTCAAGCTCATTTGGCATTTGATACCATACATTTCGTATGATTTCCTCTAGACGGGCTTCTACTATCTCTATGAAACGTCGGCTTGCAACCTTGCGGCCATCACCGAGGGGGATTTCCTGAGTCTCGTCTATATCGTTGTTCTCGGTATATGCACAACCATATTCTAGTTTTAAGTGCTCAGCAGTTTCTTCGTCTACTTGTAGTGATGTTATATCTTTGGTGATATTGTTGCTACCTAAAGGAATTACGGCAATATGACGTAGAATGTTCTTGAAGAATACTGATACCGTGGTAGTCTCGGCGCCAAGGTCTACAAGCATACATCCGCTGCGTTTCTCGGTCTCTGTAAGTACGCTGTCGGCCAATACCAATGGTGCCAAATACATCTCAACGATGTTGATTCCTGCGCTCTTGAAACATTCGTTACAGGCGTAATAAAACTTCTTGCGCCACAGTATGTTGAGGAAATTGCCCTCAAGGTGTGTGCATTGAATGCCTGCAGGGTCTATCTGGTATTGGTTGTCTACTTTGTATTCTTGGGTGATGGCATCTATAATTTCCTGTTCGGGATAGTCCATGCTGCGGTTGGCGTCCATCAGTTCGTCTATCATGTCTTGTCTTATGATAGTGCTTTCTTCCAGGTCTTTTACGATAACATTTTTTACGCTACGTATTGACTGTCCGCCACCGCATACGTATACGCCTGCTATTTTTGACTTGAGAGAAGTCTCGAGCTTGTTGACGATGTTGGTCAGACATTGTACCGTGCGGTCATGGTTGTAGACTACTCCCTTGCGGATGCATGCCGTGGAGTCTTCTTGCGCTACGGCGAGGATGCTGATACTTCCGTCAAGGTTTTTCTTTCCGGCTACTCCGGTGATCTTTGATGAACCCAGTTCGATAGCTATTATAAATTCCTTTGCCATATATTTAATGTATTTTTATTCTTATATTCGTTTCTTGCAGATAATTTGGTTGTCGAACTCCAGGTTGATATACGAGTATTTGTTCCATCCGGCTTCAGATAGGCCATATTTGTAGAATTTCTCTAACCGGTCTAACTTGTGACGGGTAAATTCGGCCACTGCTTTTTGTCTTTCCTTAACGGTTTTGGCTTCGGGCAATGCCCCTATATATATAATGTGGTTTCCCACTCTCGGTACCAGTTCTATACCGTGATCAGCCAATACGTTGATCTGTACTATCTGACTTTTCCAGAAGTCGTTTCCCATTAGTGTCTGAGCCAAGTAGGAAATGTAATTGCGTGCATACCATTGACTTATATTGCCCGTGGCTATTATTAGGTCGCTGGTGTAGTGGGTGTTCGGCATAATACTGCATTTGTCGTCTATGTAGTAGTCGGCACCATTGCTTGCCTTTACTCTTACCACAGGCATTAGTTGACTGAAGGCAATGTTTGTTTGCCCATCTTGGGTAATGTAGCACTCGGCTGTTTTAACGAATGGACTTGCCATAAGACTTTCTTCTATCTGCCGAGCCTTGATTTGTGTTACGGGCTTGCCTAATGGGAAGAGTCCTTGCTTCTTGAGCCGTGCCTTTATGTCATCGCTGTCAATAAAGCCGTTGGTTTTGGCATCAGTAACCTGGATATTGACTTTGGTGCATTTAAGGCCGTTGTCTTCGGGCTTGTTGAATGCAGTGAAAGCCAAAAATAGGTATACTCCCAAGGCAATATCTGCCATGATAAGCAACCCTCTTTTCCAGTTGAAACGTAATCTTGCCACTTTTATTTGTTATCTATTATATGGGCTATTTCGTCAGCGTAATTGTCCAGGTCTCCAGCACCTAGAATTACCAGTACATCAAAATCTCTGCTCTTTACCAGTTCTAATACATCGTCCTTGCGTATGATGCTCTTCTTTACTCCAGGCTTAAGATCGTCGTAGATAATCTGACTGGTTATGCCGGGTATGGGTTGCTCGCGCGCCGGATAGATTTCTGTTAGGATAACTTCATCCAGCAAGCTCAGAGCCTCAGCAAATTCATGATAGAAGTCGCGTGTACGAGTGTATAGATGCGGCTGGAATATGGCTGTTATCTTGCGGTCTTTATACAGTTCGCGTATGCTCTTTGCGCTTTGGTAAATCTCTTTGGGGTGATGGGCATAGTCAGAGAGCACTACGTGGCGACTGTTCTTTAGTTTGAAGTCGAAGCGGCGGTCTACACCTCCGTAGGTCTTCATTGCGTTGCGTAGTTCATCGGCGGTACATCCATTGAGCTGGGACATTGCCATAGCTGCTACCGCGTTCTCTATGTTTATAGGAACAGGTTGTCCCAGTTCTATGTTGTTGACTCTCTCAATGGGAGATGCCATGTCAAAGGTTATCTCACCATTTTCTATTTTTATATTTTCAGCGTGGAAATCGCCGCAGTCTCTGCTGTAAGTATATGTTTTTACGCCTTCCTGTACGCACGGCTTCATCTCTAAACCTGTGTGCAGAATCAGTGCCCCGCCAGGTTGTATTAGGGTGGTATAGTGACTGAAACTTTCAAGATAGGCTTCTTTTGTGCCGTAGATGTCCAAGTGGTCTGGGTCGGTGGCGGTGATAACGCTCATCCATGGCCTTAGCCAGTGGAAACTGCGGTCGAACTCATCGGCTTCTATTACTATATAATCGCTCTGACTTAAGATGTAATTGGTACCGTAGTTCTTGGAAATTCCGCCGAGAAAAGCGTTGCAGTCCAAATGGCTTTGGTGCATAATGTGGGCGCACATGGTTGATGTGGTTGTTTTGCCGTGAGTTCCGGCAAAACATAATCCCTTGTGCGAACGGGTGAGTGTGCCCAGTACTTGGGCGCGCTTTTCTATGGTGAAGCCATTCTTGCGGAAGTATTGCATCTCTTTGTGTTCAGCAGGGATGGCCGGAGTGTACACTACCAGGCATGTGGCGGCATCGCGACAACATTCGGGTATTAGGCAGATGTTTTCTTCATAGTGTATATTCATGCCTTCGCGTTCCAGTTGCCGTGTAAGTTCTGTGGGGGTACGGTCGTAGCCGCCTACAGTTACGCCTTTATGCAGAAAATAGCGGGCTATGGCGCTCATGCCTATACCTCCTGCACCTACGAAATATACTGATTTTATGTCGTTAAGTTCCATTGTTATCGTTGTGTTGCTAATTTTATCACCTCATCGGCTATGATGTCGGCTGAATTTTCTACGCCCAGTGTTAGAATATTCTTGTGTAGTGAGTCCAATTTGTCTTGGTCTTTTACTGTCTCAATGGCTTTTTTAAGCAGAATATCTGGTGCTTCGGCATCTTTGACAAAAATGGCGGCGTTGCGATTTACTAAAGCCATGGCGTTGTGGGTTTGGTGATCTTCGGCCACGTTTGGACTGGGTACCAGTATTACGGGTTTGCCTATTAGACAGAATTCACTGATAGAACTGGCTCCGGCACGACTTATTACCAGGTCGGCGGCCTTGTATGCGGTCCCCATGTCACTTATAAAGTCAGTTACGTGCAACATTGGCATTTGGGGTTCTCCCTTCAGCCTTTCGGTTATATCTGCGCTATAGTATTTGCCTGTTTGCCAAATAAACTGTACACCAGATTCTCTTACCATGTCAAGATGCTGTAGTACGCTTTCGTTGATGGTTCGGGCTCCAAGACTTCCGCCTACCAGCAGTATGGTCTTCTTTTTGGGGTCTAAGCCGAATTTCCCTATGGCCTCTTCACGGGTCATAGTTGTTTCTATAAGGTTCTGGCGCACGGGGTTGCCCGTAAGCAGTATTTTGTCAGCAGGGAAGAAACGTTCCATGTGCTCGTAGGCCACGCATATCTTTTCGGCTTTCTTGGCCAGCAATCTGTTGGTTACACCGGCATACGAGTTCTGCTCTTGTATAAGGCAGGGTATGTGTTTGGCCGAACACATGTTGAGTGTAGGGCCACTGGCAAATCCGCCTACTCCAACAGCGGCCATAGGTTGGAATTTACGTATTATCTTCCGGGCCATTTGTTGGCTTCTCCATATTTTGAAGAGTACTATGATGTTGCGCAACGGATGTTTGCGGTCAAAACCGCATATAGGCAAACCTTTTATGGGGTAGCCTGCAGCCGGTACACGCTGCATCTCCATACGCCCAAGGGCTCCTACGAACAGGATTTTTGCGTCGGGGCGCTTAGCCTTGATGCTGTTGGCTATCGAGATGGCCGGAAATATATGTCCTCCAGTACCTCCTCCGCTGATGATTATTCTCAGTTCGTCTTCCATTTTTCTTTCTTGTTCTTTATCAGGGCAAAAATAGCTAAAATATTTTTATTAAAGCGATATTTGTCCTATTATTTTCGTTTTCTATCAGGCGTTTCTAAAAACTCCCTGTAATATCTTCGGTTTATTGTAATTAACTGGCGGCGCTCTGTACCGCAGTGCTCTGTCCGCGCTTCTTGGCTGACCTGCTTATGCTGAGTATTACACCTATGTACACACAATTGATTACCGTAGATGTTCCTCCCTTACTGATAAGGGGAAGGGGTTGCCCCGTAACAGGTGCCAATCCTACGGCTACGCACATATTGAATAAGGCCTGGGTTACTAACATTAGTGCCAATCCCATAGCAAGAAATGCGGGAAAATTGTTTTCGCACTGGTTGGCTATCTTGGCAGTTCTAAACAGTAGCACTATGTAGAAGAAAGCCACAAAGAAAGCTCCTATTATACCAGTCTCTTCTATAATGATGGCGTAGATGAAGTCTGAGAAAGCTTGCGATAGAAAGTCGCGCTGTTCTGAATTGCCAGGTCCTTTGCCTATAACGTTAGAAGTGGCTATGGCTATGTTGGCGTACGATACTTGCGCGTCTTTGTCCAGGTCTACAGAGTCAGGGTCTATCTCCTTCGAGTTCATAAACTTGTCTATACGAGTCTTCCATGTGTCAGCGCGTTTCAGGAAGAATGGTCTATGTTCTGTGGCCACTTCATTATCTGTAGTTTCTACGGTTACGCCATGGGCTTCCATTAGTCTCTGCTCTTCGTTAACGTCTTTGCCGAGCATCATTACGAATACTATGCCGGCTACGCCCAGTAGAGTTATTACGCCCAGTAACTTGCCCAATTGTGAGTAGGGCGTGCGACCAATGAACATCATCATCACGATAACTAAAAACAACAGGGCTGCCGTAGACAGGTTCTCACCGCAGATAAGCAATAGCATTATGGCCGATAATCCCATTACCCACTTAAAGGCATTCTTGTCGGCTCCGTTTTCGGTCTGCAGTACACTATATATCTGCGCTGTGGCCAAAACCATGGTTCCTTTGGCTATTTCAGAGGGCTGGAAACTAAGACCGAATATATTGAGCCAGCGACCTGCTCCGTTGATATTTTGTCCCGCAAAGATTACGGTGAGTAGCGTGAGAATTGACAAAATCAACAAGAACGGCAGGGCTACCTTGAAGTATCTGCACTGTATATTGAGGGTGATAATCATGCAGCATATGCCCAATATCAGCAGACTTATGTGCTTGATCATGGGGCTCAAATAGCTTCCGCCTTTATACGCCAATTGTGACGAGGCCGAGAAGACCTCGATAATACTGATGACACAGAGGAAGAAGAATACCATCCATATCACCTTGTCGCCCTTGAATAGTTTGCTTAAGGTGTTGTTTGCCATCTGTTGTGTTTATGATTGTCTTGCTAATTCTTTGAATTGCTCGCCGCGGTCTTCCATATTCTTAAACAGGTCGAAACTGGCACAGCAAGGGCTCAATAGTACGGTGTCGCCTTCGGTAGCCAGTTCGTTGCATGCTTTCATACAGTCTTTCATGCTATGGGTGTCGCGTATAGGAAGCCCCAGCCCATCAAAGGCTTGGTGCAGTTTGGTGTTGTCTACTCCTAAATATACCAAGGCCTTGCATTTCTGTTTTGCCAGTTCGGCTATTGGGGTATAGTCGTTACCTTTGTCTTTACCGCCAACAATCAGTATTGTAGGCGCCGTCATGCTCTCAAGGGCGTACCGACAAGCGTCTACGTTGGTGGCTTTCGAGTCGTTGATATAAAGTACGCCGTTTCGTTGGCATACCTTTTCAAGTCGGTGCTCTACGCCAGGGAAGTCGGCTAGGCCACGCTTAACGTCTTCTGCATCTACTCCAGCCAGTCTGGTGGCCAGTCCTGCAGCCAAAGAATTGTATAGGTTGTGCTTGCCGGGTAAACTCAGCTCGCTTTGCTCCATTTCAAATTTATCTGGAGCCGTAAGTACGTATTTCCCATTGTCTACGTAACCTTTTAGGTTGTCGTCGCTCTCTAATGCAAAGGGGTAGAGGGTCGCTCCCACTGTAGTCTTGGCCAGTTCTTGCTGTATCACCGGGTCGTCGTTCCAGTAGATAAAGGCATCGGCTTTAGTTTGGTTCTGTGTAATACGCATCTTGGCATCTGCGTAGTTCTCGAACTTGAAGTCGTAGCGGTCTAAATGGTCTGGCGTTATGTTGAGCAATACAGCTATGTCGGCATGGAAGTTATACATGTTGTCCAGTTGAAAGCTACTGAGTTCTATCACATACCAGGCGTGGGGTGCTTCGGCTACTTGCAGGGCCAGTGAGTTGCCTATATTTCCAGCCAGTCCTACATCGAATCCAGCCTTACGCATAATGTGGTAAATGAGTGATGTTGTGGTGGTCTTACCATTGCTTCCTGTAATGCATATCATGCGGGCATCGGTATACCTACCTGCAAATTCTATTTCGCTTATTATGTCTATGCCGGCAGCCATGACTTTCTGTATCATAGGAGCCTCTTTGGGTATCCCCGGACTTTTAATCACTTCGTCGGCAGAGAGAATGCGGGCCTCGGTGTGCTTACCTTCCTCCCATTCTATGCCATGGCTGTCGAGCATGGCTTTGTAATGGTCTTTGATGGCCGACATGTCAGACACAAAGACTTCGAAGCCCTCTTTTTGGGCTAAGATGGCAGCGCCTACACCACTTTCGGCGGCGCCCAAGACTACTATTCTTTTCGTTGCCATATATATTTATCTTATTTTCAGTGTTATGATGGTGAGTGCAGCCAAAATTATGGTTACAATCCAAAACCGCAATGTGATTTTAGACTCGTGCACTACCGTATGGGGAGCCTTGATAACATACTTACATTCGGGGTCAAGTTGGCTCTCCTGCGTTCTAAAATTGTCGTGGATTGGTGTGCGGCGGAAGATGCGCTGTTTTACGCCGTGGCGCTTGCCCATCTTGTAGTACCATACTTGCAAAATTACGCTTAGACTTTCTACGAAGAAAACTCCGCATAGTATGGGTAATAGTAGTTCTTTGTGTATGATGATGGCACTTACACCTATGATACCGCCTATGGTGAGCGAACCAGTATCGCCCATGAATACCTGGGCGGGATAGGCGTTATACCACAAGAAGCCTATAAGTGCTCCCACAAAGGCACACATGAATACCACCAGTTCTTGCGAATCGGGTATATACATGATGTTAAGGTACGAGGCAAACTCGATATGCGAACTAACGTATGCCAGTATACCCAGTGCCACACCTATTATGGCCGAGTTGCCGGCGCACATACCATCCATGCCATCGTTAAGATTGGCACCATTGCTTACCGCTGTAACCACCAATATGGTCATTATTACAAAGAGTATCCATCCGGCTGCTGTTTTGTATTTGCCGCAGAACGACATAATGTTAGAATAGTCCAGGTTGTGTCCTTTAACAAAAGGAATGGTGGTTTTGAGCGACTTCTTGGCTTCTGTGCGGTGCTTGACTACCATTTCCTGATTCTGTCGCTCTATAGACAGGTTTTCATTCATCTTCACATCGGGTGATGTCCATAGTACCAGTCCTACTATGAGTCCTATACCTATTTGTCCTACTATCTTATACTTGCCTTTCAGTCCCTCTTTGTTGTGGTGGAATATCTTGATAAAGTCGTCCATACCTCCAAGAAATCCCAACCATACAGTGGTGATAATCATTAGGATAAGGTATATGTTGCGCAGTCGGCCCAGCAGAAGAACTGGAACCAGGATAGATATAATAATGATAATTCCACCCATCGAGGGTACGCCTATCTTCTTTATACCAAAGGGGTCTATCGAGGCGTCGCGCTGGGTCTCGGTAATTTGCTTGCGCTTGAGAAACTTGATGAATTTCTCACCAAACCAGGCCGAGATAACCAGTGAAAGTATCAGTGCCAAAAGGGCTCTGAATGAGATGTATCCCCAGATATGAGACCCACTGATACCAAACTGTTCGAGGAATCTAAATAAATAGTATAGCATGTGTTTTGCGTTCTTAATCGTTGTCGAAAATTTCGCGCAACACCTCTTTGTCGTCAAAGTGGTGTTTTACGCCTTTTATCTCTTGGTAATTCTCGTGTCCCTTTCCGGCTACCAATATTACGTCGCCTTTCTCGGCCATCATACATGCTGTGCGTATGGCCTCCTTGCGGTCTGTGATGGCTACTACATTCTTGCGTTGTTGCGTGTTGAGCCCGGCCAACATGTCGTTGATAATGTCTTGTGGCTCTTCAAATCTTGGGTTGTCGCTCGTAATGATAACTTTGTCGCTCTGTCTTACGGCCTCTTGTGCCATTAGCGGGCGTTTCCCTTTGTCGCGGTTTCCACCAGCTCCGCACACGGTTATTACGTGCCCTTTTTTGTTGAGTACCTCGTGTATGGCGTTCAGTACATTAGCCAATGCATCGGGTGTGTGGGCGTAGTCTACAATTGCGGTAAAGCCCTTGGGCGAGCGTACTGGGTCTAACCGCCCGTTTACGCTATGCAATGTGCTCATAGTTACCAGTATGTCGTTAGGATCTTTGCCTAACATGCGTGCAGCGCCATATACGGCCAGCAGGTTGCTTACATTGAACTTGCCTATAAACTGTACGCCAACCTCTCTGCCGTCAATCTCCAAATACATCCCCTCGAAATGACACTCCAGTATCCGTGCTCTATAGTCAGCCATCTGCCGTATAGAGTAGGTTTTTATTTGGGCTTTGCAGTTCTGTACCATAACCATGCCGTTTTTGTCGTCGGCGTTGGTAATGGCAAAAGCCGATTTGGGCAAACCGTCGAAGAATGCTTTCTTGGCATCGCGGTAGTTCTCGAAAGTCTTGTGATAATCTAAATGGTCGCGGGTAAGATTGGTAAATATTCCGCCTGCGAATTTTAGTCCGCCTATGCGTTTCTGCGCAATTGCGTGCGACGAACACTCCATAAAGGCGTATTCGCATCCGGCTTCAACCATGCGTGCCAGCAGTGCGTTTAGTTCTATGGGGTCTGGTGTGGTATGGTCGGCGGCTATAGCTTCGTCTTCTATGTAGTTGCATACGGTAGAGAGCAGGCCGCAACGGTGACCCATCTTTCTGAACATATTATATAATAAGGTGGCGATGGTAGTTTTTCCGTTGGTACCAGTAACGCCAACTAACTTTAGCTTTTTCGAGGGTTCTCCATAGAAGAGTGTGGCTACGCGGCCTACGGCATCTTCGGTCGACTCTACCTGTATATATGTTACGTTGTTGTCGGTATCTTCTGGTATTGTCTCGCAGAGTACGGCAGCAGCTCCCTGTTCTATGGCTTTACCTATAAAGCGGTGGCCGTCTACCTGAGTGCCTCGCATGGCTACAAAGAGATGCCCTTTGGCTATGCGGCGCGAGTCTATATTTACTCCGGTTATTTCAACCTCGCTGTCGCCTGCAACAGCTATAGTTTTGATGTTTTTGAGAAGTTCGTGTAGCTTCATATCGTATAATGTCTATTGTTATTATTCCAGTGTAAGTTGGCAGCGTTGTCCCTTTATGGCTCTTGTTCCAGGCTGTATGCTTTGGCGTATTACTTTGCCACGGCCAGAGAGAGTTACCTTGATGCCACGATTTTCAAGTAAATATACGGCATCGCGGGCGCCCATGCCTGTAACATCGGGTATTTGATGAGGTCCGTATGCTCCCGAGCGTACCAGTGTTATAGAGTGGCAGTTGCGGGTTCCTGTACCCCATACGGGCTTTTGTATGGACTCCCATTGTTGTCCTTTGGTTTTTATGCCCAGCCGTCTTAGTACGTTTCCGGCCGATGTTATGTTTCCGGCTTTTATGTCGGGTACAACTATGCTGGTACTGTCTTTTGCATCACGAACATCCATCTTTAGATTCTGTGCCATAATGCCTTCGGCTATATTATGGAATACCTTTGCACTGAATCCGCCAGATGCGGGTAGTCCGGTTTTTTGGATGCATACTATACAACTATACCGCGGGTTGTCAGCAGGGAAGTATCCTACAAAACTCAGTAGATATTTAGTGATGCCATTCTTGTAACCACCGCCTTGTGCTACCTGGGCCGTACCTGTTTTTCCGGCCGTCTTGAAGGCTTTTGAACCAGCTGATTTTCCAGTACCCTGCGACACTACATGCTCAAGCATGGCCTGAACCTTTTTTACCGTACGCTGACTACATATCTTTTCGTGACCAGGTACTACCTGTGGCTGAAATTCCATGATAGTTTCACCGTCTTTGATTACCGATTTTACGAACCTTGGGTACATCATGCGGCCGTCGTTGGCTATGGCGTTGTAGAACGCTAAGGTTGATATGGGTGGTACTTGGGTTTCATAACCTATACTCATCCATGCCAGTGTAGTCTTGCTCCAGTTGAGCCATTGCCCGCGGCTATTCTTCTTGGGCATGCGCACTCTTGCGGGTGCGTATCCGTTGAGCGGTAACTGAAAATCGGTGGTGATGCCAGTACGGTATACCCCTTCAACAAATTTCTCGGGATTCTTGCCGTAATAGTCTTCAATGATACGGCTTACGCCAATATTGGAACTTACTTCCAAAGCCCGTGCCATGGTGATGGTGTGATAACCACCCCGGCGCCAGTTATGGTCGCGCATGGGGCGTCCATGCATATCGAATATACCACTTCCGGTTTCCACTATACGGTTGGTGTCGCACATGCCGTCTTCAAGGGCAGTCATTAGCGATACTGTCTTGAATACCGAACCGGGTTCCATCAAGTCGCTTATGGCATGGTTCTTCATTTCGTGATACTTGCCGTCTGCGCCACGTTCCATATTGACAATGGCTTTGATGTCTCCGGTTTTAACCTCCATTACTATAGCCACACCTACTTGGCCGTTTACGTCTTTAAGACTTAACTCGTCTATCACGGCGCGTTCGGCCAGGTCTTGCATGTTTACGTCTATTGTGGTCATAATGTCGGCTCCGTCGGTAGGCGGTGTGTCGGTTATGTTGAGAAACTTGTTGAGAACTTTGCGGCGGTGTATAATGCCGTTTTTTCCGCGTAACAAGCTGTCGTAGAACTGTTCCAGGCCATTCTTGGCTTCGTTCTTTCCTGGGTATAAGTCGCCTATGGTGCGTACGGCGAGCGAGCCGTAGGGGTGCTGGCGCGAGTCAAAATCTTCGCAGTAGAAACCACCTTTGTAGCCGCGCAGGCGGAATACGGGCAGTTGTTTTACTTCGCAGTAAGTATTGTAGTCTACACGCCCATCGTAGATAGCCCATCGGCGGCTGCCCTCCTTTTTACCCTTCTGCAGGTACTGTCGGTACTGCGCTTTTGTGCGGTTGGGAAATATACGACTAAGTCCCTCGCTTATAGAGTCTACCTTGTCTTCCCAAAGCGAGTCGTTGTCAGCATCGTGTATGCTCTGAAAGTCTATGAATAACTTGTATTCGGGCAGCGAACTGGCCATAATCTCACCATCGCAGCTCAATATGTTTCCGCGTATGGCCGATACCGATACGCTGTCTTTCTTTACGCGGCTGGCCACCTTCATCCAGTACGAGCGCTTCACACTCATGATGTATCCGGCCTTGCCTATTACTACAAGGGCCAGTAGGGTCATCATGATGGCGAGGAAGTAGAATCTCGGCATTACTTTTTTGTTGTCAAATTTGCTCATTTCTCTGGAATCTCTATTAAGTATGGCGGCTGGTTGGGCATGTGTAACGTGCTGTCCTTGCAGTCTTTAAGCTGTTCCAACACACGACTTTCTCGGCTCATTTCGATCAGTCTGTTGCTGGTGGCCTGACATTTGTAGCGAGCGTCTTGCAGTTCTTTCTGTAGATTGTCTATCTCTATCAGACTGCGTTGGCAACTGTATCTGTTGGATATGTATATGATGATAAACAGTACGATGAGCAGTACCAACCATATTTGGCGACGTATGGTAGAGGTGTTGAGTATGTCGCCACCAATTATTTTGCTGAAGGTGAGAGCTCCCGACAGTGGGGTGTCCTCGTCGGTGGCCTGCTTTTTGATGGCCTCTTTCAGCGTGGGTTGCCGTGTAACCTTTTCCTGTTCTTCGGTTGCGGTGTTCTCTGCCTTTTCGGGTTGCTCTATATCTTTTATTTCGTCTGTCATTTCTTTTCGGCTATTCTTAGTTTGGCACTGCGGCTACGGGGATTGCGAGCCTGTTCATCAGGCGAGGGTATTGTTACTTTGCCGTTGACTGTGCGGTATGGGGTGTCTGTGCGGCCGTAGAAGTCTTGTATTACCTTGCCTTCGGCGTTGCCACTTTTCATAAAGTTCTTTACTATGCGGTCTTCCAGTGAGTGGTAGGTAATTACAGAAAGTCGCCCGCCTGGAGCCAGTAGGGTGGTGGTGGCGCCGAGCATTTCTTTCAAGGCTTCCATCTCATGGTTTACTTCTATGCGTAAGGCTTGGAAGAGTTTGGCCATGTCTTTCTTCTCGCGTTCGCGCTTGAAGAAAGGTTCTACTACATGCAGAAAGTTGCCTGTAGTCAATATGGGTTGCTGTTGACGAGCCTTTACTATAGCAGAAGCTATACGGCGCGAATTTTTGAGTTCTCCGTAGAGGTAAAAAATGTCAGCTAACGCCTCTTCGTTATATTCACTTACAATATCGGCGGCTGTCTTTTCGGCTTGACGGTTCATGCGCATGTCAAGCGGAGCCTCGAAGCGGAAAGAGAAGCCGCGGCTCTCGTCATCGAAGTGATGCGACGATACTCCGAGGTCGGCCAGTAGTCCGTCTATGTGGTCTATACCATAGTATCGCATCCAGTTCTTTAAATATCTAAAGTTGCTGCGTACAAAAGTGAACCTGCTATCTTCCACAATGTTCTGCTCAGCATCGGTATCTTGGTCAAAACTGTAAAGATGGCATCCTTCTGGTAGGCGTCTCAGTATCTCGCGCGAGTGGCCGCCTCCGCCAAAGGTTACGTCAACGTATACTCCACCGGAGTGTAGGTTGAGGCCGTCGATGCTCTCGTTAAGCAATACGGGTATATGGTATGTTTCAGTAGCGGTCATTCTCTGCTGTTGTTAGTCGTTGTTGCCAGTGTATTCAGGTGTATTCATTATGCTCTCCAGTTGGAGCGCAAACTCGTCGGTGTTCATAAACGGCCCACTGGCACTTTCTGCACTCCATATCTCGATGGTGTCGTCCATGCCGATAAATCTTACAGTCCCCTCTATATCGGCCATCTTCATATATCGGCGCGGTATCAAGAAACGGCCATTGCCATCGAGCGTAATCTGCTCTACATCAGCCACAAACTGGCGGAATATCTGCTGGTGGCCAGCGTTCCACCGGTTTAGGCGCGAGCGCAGTAGGTTGAGCTGCTCGTTCCACACCGATTGGGGGTAGATTACCAAACAGGGCTGGAAGATGTCTTTACGCAGAAATAGACTCTCTTCGCTACCGGCCTGCAGTATCTTACGGAAAGCCGAGGGTAGAAATACCCGCCCCTTGGCATCGGTTTTAGCTTCTATGTTTCCTACAAATCGCACGTGTACCTCTTATTATAATGAAAACGTTTTCTGTGGCCAAAGGTACATATATTTCCCCACACTCCACCACTTTTCTCCACTTTTTTCGTATTTTTCTTTGAAAACTTGACATTGTCTTCTATAGAGGACGCAATAGCTCTGAGTAATGCAGGTAATGAACCAGCATTTCTTAGGCGTTATTTCTGATGTGGTTTTAGTTAAGGATTTCGTTAAGAAATTGGTTGTTGTTGTAATGGTGTCAAATTGTAAGCGCTTTTTCTGGATGTTTAGAATATTTAACAGATGACGTGTAAATATAGTTAACGAATGTTATAAAACGGGCAATTTTCGCCCCATTTTTTTCGATAAAAAGTCGCAAAGTTTTGGCCAAAAACAGCCCATTTGGG
>CAVHVH010000032.1:0-17611 GCA_963639385.1 Oscillospiraceae bacterium | reverse complement strand
ATGTGGTAGCACCTGATGGGGAATAGGTAGACGTGCCGTATCCCAGTTCGTAAGGGATGTAGATACGCCAACGGTCGCCCGGATGCATATTGAGTAGTGCTGTGGTAAATCCATCAATGAACGAACCTGCACAGAACGTTGACGAGCTCATGGTAGAAAGATCGTAGTCGCCCGTCCATGTTTGGTCAAATACGTATCCTGCTGGGAACGATGTGGTGGGAATAAAGCAACCGCGATAGTGTATCGTTACAGAGTCTGAAAACATAGGGCTTTCGGTGCCCTGTCCGCTATGCAGAATCTCGGCAATGATATAATCATCGGGATCGGTGGCTACATTCTCTGGAAGAGCCCAACTGCGTATAATCTTGTATTTAGCAGTGTTGCTTTTGGCTGTTTGATACAGGTTGTTGTAGTATGTCTCGTTGCGGTTCTGCCAGTCAGAAAACTCACTTTCCTGTCCAGGAGTTTCCGAACACGATGCTAATACAAGGGGCAAGGCCGCCAACAAGATTTTTGCTAAGTTCTTTATCATCTATATAAATATATGTACCCGTCCCTTCCGCTTGGAGCGATAGAAACGGGTTGAGTATTAAATGAGTTTCTTGAGCAGACTGGTAATGCTTACACGGTCTTCTATGATGGTACGCAACTTCTCTACTGGTACGCGCTCTTGCTTCATTGTGTCGCGGTAACGTAGTGTTACAGTATTGTCTTTCAGCGTGTCGCCGTCTACGGTTACGCAGAACGGTGTACCAATGGCGTCTTGACGACGATAACGCTTGCCGATAGAGTCCTTGGCCTCAATGTGGGTGTTGAAGTGGAATTTCAAATCGTTTACTATTTCCTGGGCCTTCTCGGGTAGTCCGTCTTTATTGACCAAAGGTAGTACGGCACATTTTACTGGAGCCAATGGCTCGGGTAGTTTGAGAACTACACGGCTTCCGTTTTCAAGTTGTTCTTCGGTATAAGCGTGGCACATTACGCTGAGGAACATACGGTCTACACCGATAGAGGTCTCTACATCGTAGGGTACATAACTCTCGTTGGTGTCAGGATCAAAGTATTTTATCTGGCGTCCACTGTATTTCTCGTGTTGCGAGAGGTCGAAGTTTGTGCGCGAGTGTATGCCTTCCACTTCCTTGAAACCAAAGGGCATGTGGAATTCTATATCAGTAGCAGCATTGGCATAATGGGCCAACTTCTCGTGGTCATGGAAGCGGTAATTCTCTGCGCCCATTCCGAGTGCTTCGTGCCATTTTAGACGATATTGTTTCCAATATTCAAACCATTTCATTTCTGTGCCGGGCTGGCAGAAGAACTGCATCTCCATCTGTTCGAACTCACGCATGCGGAATACAAACTGACGGGCCACAATTTCATTGCGGAAGGCTTTGCCTATCTGTGCTATACCAAATGGCAGCTTCATACGGCCTGTCTTCTGCACATTAAGGTAATTTACAAAGATGCCTTGGGCTGTTTCTGGCCGCAGATAGATTTTGTTGGTGGCATCAGATACAGAACCCATTTCGGTAGAGAACATCAAGTTGAACTGGCGAACATCGGTCCAATTCTTTGTTCCGCTAATGGGGTCTACTATATTCTCGTCAATAATAATTTGTTTGAGTTCTTCCAAATTCGGTCCCTGCATAGCCTCACTGTAGCGTGCATGCAGTGCATCGCGCTTCTGCTGATTCTCAAGTACGCGTGGGTTTGTGGCACGGAATTTCTCTTCGTCAAAAGATTCGCCGAATTTCTTGGCCGCTTTGGCCACTTCTTTTTCAATCTTCTCCTCGTACTTGGCTATTTGGTCTTCAATAAGTACGTCGGCACGGTAGCGTTTCTTTGAGTCGCGGTTGTCAATAAGTGGGTCGTTGAATGCGTCAACGTGTCCTGATGCCTTCCATACGGTGGGGTGCATAAAGATGGCTGCATCGATACCTACTATATTGTTGTGCATAAGTACCATTGACTTCCACCAGTATTCTTTGATATTGTTTTTGAGTTCTACACCGTTCTGTCCATAGTCATAAACAGCGGCCAAACCATCATAAATATCTGAACTGGGGAAAACAAAGCCATACTCCTTGCAGTGACTAACTATTTTCTTGAAAACATCTTCTTGTGCCATAATTTGTTTATTCTTCGTTAAATTGCTGACTGCAAAGGTAATACAAAAAAGTAGATACCGCTTAAGATATAGTTGTTTATTTTGATGTTTTAACAATGAAGGGGACGTTCTATAATTTAGCTTTGGTAGATTTCGGAATTATTTTCGAAAGCAAAGTGTAAGTGAACGAAAGAATAATGCGGGCATTATGACTGAACGAACTGGTATTTTGAACCGAAAAGAAACCGAAATATAACAAAATGCAATCTCCTAACAAAGAAAGAACTTGGCGGTGGTAATTTGTAGAAACACCCTAAAAAGTAAAGTCGGTTGGTTTTTACTCTTATCTAAAGAACAAAAAACAACCCAGAGTGCGGTATATTGCTACTCCGGGTTGTAATATTTCTTTGAAAGTTTGGTTGTAAACGACAACCTTAAATATTGTATAGACAACTATTGGTAATTCTTAGAACCACCCTTAATTGTAGAGGCGAACCGGCCCTAACAACCCCATGGATCTGAGCGGATGGTTGCGCTTGATTACATAGCGCTGTGCTACTTTGTTGTCTTTTAGGGTGTGCATATAGTTACCCATAAGTGTTGTTACCTTTACTTCTATGGTGTTGGTTCCGGTGTGCAGCAGTCCGCTAACATCGATAATTCTACGTCCAAACCATTCAACGCCGGCTGACCGACCATTAATTTTAACATCAGCTATTTCGCATACCTTGCCAAGATTAAGGTAGCGTGGCATTTGTTTACCTGCTATTTCAAAGGTAGTGGTATATGTTATGTCGCCCATAAAGTTCACGTATTTAGTACTCTTTAGGTCTTGTAGCGTGTCGGGCATGGCTATGTTCTTGGTCCATCCCTCGCGTTGATGGTGCAGACTGGCTGTCCAGTTGCCTAGCTCTATATAGTTATTGCCTTGGGTGGGCTTGGTATGGTATGCCTCATCCTTGTTGCTAGCCTTGATATTATTGAAAACAATAAAGTACGCTTCGGCTGGTCCCATATCAAGATGTAGGGTTTGACCGTCGAGTTTCAGTGTGTAGCGTTTGCCGTTAGCTGGATCGTAGAGCCATGCCGTCTTGCCCTGAGTTATACTCTCTGGGAATACAATATCGGTCTGCTTGCTTTCTTTCAAGTTTACATTGGCCAGAAAGAATAGATCAGAGCCGTCATCGGCCTTGTATCGGTTCTGTAGCAAGAAACGGTCTGGATTCTTGATAGTGATGGCATGCGATAGGTGGTATTTGTCCATTATATCGCGATACCATTCCAGGTATTTGCCATCGGCAGGTTTCTCTAACAGAACAAAATGGTTGGTGTAGCTCTTCAGTGAGTCTACGGTAGCGCGCAACTTGTCATCACGCTCCTGGTAGTCTTTTAGTCCCAGTGAGCGCTCTGGGTATGTACCTATGCAGAATACGCGTCCGCCGCTGCGTACAAATTCAAGTAGTTTGTCCATCACGCCTTGCGTAGTGCCCTTTACATCGGGCAGGAATATGGTAGAGTAGCGTTTTGGGCCATAACATAGGTTGCCATCGCGTACTTCACACTGTTCTATTACGCTCTCGCTTAGATAATCGGCACCACCACCATTCTTGTGTATGGCTTCCCATATAAGCGATGTATAGGTAATGTTTAGATCGCGCGGGAACGGTTCGGTCTGTACACCCATTTCTGTCCACAAGTCAGCATTGGGCGGTAGTATGGCCATATCGGTTTGCATATCTACATTCTGTAGTATACTGCTTACGCGGGCGCGATAGTCGTTAAGTTGTTTCCAGTAGGGGAACCACGGGTTGTTCTCGTTATAGTAGCTACCATACTGTACCCATCCTGGGAAAGCCACGTCTTTAGGGCTATAGTTGAAGCCGTGCCATATAGAGTGGGTTACACCAGAGAAGGCCGACATGTCTGTACCTATCTTGATGAGCTCGAGCGGTGTATTGAATACCAGATAGGTGTTGGTCATCTCTTCGCAACTTACCAGTCGGCGTCCGGTAAGATGAGCTGCCGATGATACGTATTTGTCTATCATCGTGTATCCTCGACCGCGGCGATAGTCCTTGTCGCCCATCTCTTCGCCCAATCGGTGACGTAGCCAGTTGGTTGTCCACGATTCTCCCTCTGGAATGTCGTAGTAAAGAGATGATTCCAAGGGGAAAAAGCCCCGTCCGTAAGCCTGTGCACGTGATTTTACGCCCTTCTCTTTGCACCACGAAGTGAAAGTCTTGGTGTACCGTTCTTGTAGCAGCTCGGCTTTGGTCAGTTCAAAGTCGTAGCGTACACGGTCTACTTTATTCTTAAAATCGGGCCCCTTCTTGGCACCGAATACATAGCTTTCTACATCGCCCAGGCGGCCAACCTTGAACATAGTGAATGGCAACCATGGCACCACGTCGTACCCCCTACGTTTTAGAAATTCCTCGCGGAAATCATCGGTCCAGTTGGTGCCTTCCAGCTCCATACTGTCTACGAAGAACGACCGCAACCAGCGTGACAGAGGGCCGGTCTTGGCCTCTATGGTGTTGTACATGTGGTCAAGATAGTTACGTACAGCCCCAGCGTTCATGTGGTCGAGTATGCTTCCGGCTGCTCCCGGAGCTCCGTTGATTACCGAGGCAAACGAGTCGAACCTAACCATGGCGTAGAGTTGGTACTTACCTTTTTCGGGGGTGTCTATCGAATAGTTTCCTTTGGCAAATTCGGCGGTAACATCTTTGGCTTGTGTAAGGTCGTTGATGGAATCGGGCACAAGATAGGCTATTTCCAGTCTTGGTTCTCGTGCCGAATTGGTGATAGACACACCAGGGTCAAGTCGCTTGAATATGTCGAAACGTGAAAATTCGTAATGACGACCGGGGGTAAGTGGTATGGCTGCGGTGAGCAATACCGATGCGCGGTCTTTAAGGGGTAGTGTTTCGCTTCCGAATGGCCATCCTGAGCCGATGAGCAAATCACAGGTCATGCCTATGCGTCGTGCTTCGGTGAGTGTAGTGTCAAGAGCTTCAAGCCATGGCGTGCTCAGCCAGTTGAGCTGCTTGTATCCGTGTAGGTCAGCTCCGTAGGGCAGTGATATTGGGTTAATCTCTACACCGCCAATGCCGGCGTTGCGCAATAGGTGAAGTTCGCGCACAAGCTCTTTGCCTACTACGGCATCACCATTCCACCACCAACGTACAAATGGGCGATAGCGGTTATCTGGGTTCTGAAACTGGGCATACAGTTGCTGAGCCGAGAGTTTTTCTGTGCGGTTGCCGGCGTATGTAGACATCAGCAGGGCCGACAAGATTAATGGTAAGATTATTTTTTTCATACTAAAGACAAAATTAATTTGAAAGAACAGTTCCTATCTTTTTATAATGTTAAAACTCTCTAAAATATCATTAATTATAGGTGAATAACAAAAAAGAGCCGTAACGACGTGCGGTATGCGCACCGTTACGGCTCTTTGGGCAATTATAGCCGTTATCCTTAAAGGTCTTCGGCAAAAAGCGGGTCTTCGGTGGTTATCATCAGAGGCTTTTGGTTAGCCTCGTTGAGTAGTTGCTCTGAAACATATTCTTTATTGACTACCAGTCGGAACATATAGTCGCAGAACCAGCGGTTGGTCATAATAAAGCAACCATTGAAGCCATTGTCTGCTCCCCAGCTATTTTCTACTTTCCATTTGATAGGCGTGCCGTCTTTATCCAAGTCTACGGCTGTAAGGGTCATGGCGTGGGTAGAACCGCTATCGAAGGTCTCTATGCGTTGAGCCTTGTTCATGCCGAAGGTTGTACCAAAGAGCGAGCCGTAGTCATAGTTCTCTGTGTCCAAATAACCGCGTTTGCGGTCCAACTGCTTGCCTACATCATAGCTTGAATACATTTTGCTTCCGCCTTTGATGCTGGCAATGGCGAGTTTTGCAATCTCGTCCATGGGCAGATTTAGATATTTCCAGTTGTGTCCGTCGTAAGTGTGGCGGTCGTACTCTACTTCGTATGTTTTGTGGTATGGGCGGCGTGGGTCGTTCATTACCATGATAAACGAACCATTGAGGGCGTGGCCTATGGTTTCTTCGTAGAATGATTTTGGCGTATATTTCTTGGCTGGGGTAATAGTTTTTCCGTTCTTGTCAGTAAAGGCGTAGGTAAACTCTTGCACGGGCTCGCCTATAGTTAGGGTAAGAATGTGGTATATGGTACCTAACATTTCGGTCTTGCGCTTGCGTATGTCTTGTGCTTTTTTGCCAGCAGCTACCATTGAGCGCAGCTCCAGTCCGAACTCGCGTAGCTTCGAAGAGATAATCTTTGCCATACGGCTAGTGTTGTCAGACGAGTAAGTCTCGGGCATCACAGCCATAGGCACCAGGCCATATTTCTCGGCCAGGTCGGCCACACCGCAGAAAGTTCCGCCATCGCTTATGGGATGCTGGAAGAAGAATCGTACCCGTTGGTCGTCAATAGGCTTGCGTGCACAGTCTATAACGCCTTGTAGCATAAGGTTGGCTTTCTCTAATTGGTCATAGAAGAATAGATATGCCTGTGAATACTCAACGCAGAGGCTATCTTGGTGGCGCTTGGCAAAGTCAGCGCGTAGCACGTTTAATCCAGAGAACATCCAACAACGACCCGAACTGCGTTGGTTGTGTATGCTCTGCTTTGGAGTTTCGTTGCTAAAGTAGGTATCTACTGGACGCTTGGCCGAATAATTCTTGGCCAGGTCATCAATAGAGTTTGCGGCGATGGCGTTGAAGAGAGCCTTGTCTTGTACCGCTGTGGGTTGTGCCTTGCGTATGGCTTCAAGCATGGTTCCGCTTAGTGCTCCATCGGCTTGTTGCGCGCTTGCTGCTACTGCTCCGGCCAATGCCAAAGCAACGAGTAGTGTCTTTTGTTTCATCATAATATTTAATTAATTGGTATATCTCTGTACAAAGGTAATACTTTCTGCCGAACCAAGGGCGAAGCAAATCGTAAATTATTTGTAATACAGGGTGGTTCTATAAAATAGCTTTGTTTTTTGAGCCACTCTACACTAATTGTCTTTGTTCACTAAATAATGTGTGCGGCTATTACGCTTTGGGTTGTGCTTGCTCTGTATCGCGCCGCGATTTAGACTTGATAACAAGCCATACCCCCGAGAATACCAAGACTACGGCTATGGCTTGACTTACCGTGAATACGGCCAGACCTACAATCACCGATACGCTTACCGATACGATAGGTTGCACGTAGTTGTACACACTTACTACCGTGGGGCGCAGTATCTGTTGGGCTTTCATCATAAGCAGATAGCTTACAAAGGTGCCGAAGAAAACTACAAATCCCGCTTCGGCCCATGTGCCCAAAGTTACCGAAGTCCAATCGTTGGCAGCCAGATGGGGCGATGCGAAAGGCAGAATGTATAGTGATGACCAAAGAAACATCCACTTGTTGACTGTAATTACCGAATAGCGGCGTACCAGCTTGCCAAACAGAGCCAAATACAGGGCAAACGATAGCTGGGCCAACATACATAACAGGTCGCCGCGTATGTCGCCAACGCGGTCGCTGGTCGCTGTGGCACTACTCATAATCAGGATAACGGCTCCTCCGCACCCCATGGCTACTCCTATAGCTTTCTTGGCAGAGAGCGGTTCGCGCAGTATGAAGAATGCCAGTATCATGGCAAAAATGGGCATCGATGTGGTTACAATGCTGGCATTGACGGGCGATGTGATACTAAGTCCTATGGTGTACATACACTGGTTGAATACTATGCCGAACAGGGCTGCAGCAGCTAAAAGTAGTATGTCGCGGCGAGCTATCCGTTCGCGTGGAATAAACAATGAGGCTGTCCAAAATAGCACTGCAGCTCCAGCCACACGGAGCGAAACCAAGCAGATGCCGTCGATGCCACTTCCCATGGCATCCTTGCCCAGCGGTGCCATCAATCCCCAAAAAATCTCGGCCAAAAGCAAACTTAGGTGAGCTTTCGGCGCCTTGTTGTTATCCATAATCTTATCAATAGTTAAAAATTGTGGCAAAGGTAAACAAATAAGCGCAAAAAGAGTATTCTACGAATGAATTTTTCGTAAATTTGTACAAGAACTTAACCTGTGTCATCTATGCAGAAATATGCCGATTATATCAAGGAGATAGAGATAGAATCGCTCTGGAGCGGCCAGCGCCATATCCTTTGGCAACTTGACCGCCGCGTAAATGTTTTGAGCGGTGTCAACGGAGTAGGGAAGAGTACCATACTCAATAAAGTAATCAAAGGCCTCTCGGCCGGAGGTGAATTTCCCAGTCATATGCTCAAAGGCGTACACCTTAAGGTGAGTCCGGCCGACGCCAAGTGGATACGTTATGATATTATACGCTCGTTTGACCGCCCGTTGCTCAATGCCGATGTGCTTACCAAGGTTGATATATCGCTTGTTACCGAACTTGACTGGCAATTGTTTCAGTTACAGCGGCGTTATTTAGATTATCAGGTAAATATTGGTAACCGTATCATCAATATACTGCAGCAAGGCGGTGCCGAAGCTGCTGCCGAAGCCCAACGCATAAGTGAACCAAAGAAGAAATTTCAGGACATAATAGACCGCCTTTTTGCCGATACTGGAAAGAAAATAGTGCGCACCGAAAACGAGATACGCTTTACGCAGATAGGCGAAACACTGTTGCCTTACCAGTTGTCGAGTGGCGAGAAGCAGATACTTGCTATACTGCTCACCGTGCTGGTAGAAGACAATAATCCCTATGTGCTGTTTATGGACGAACCAGAAGTGAGCCTGCACATAGACTGGCAGCAGCAGTTGATAGACCTTATACTTGAGTTAAACCCCAACGTACAGATAATACTTACCACCCATAGTCCGGCGGTTATTATGAACGGATGGACTGACCGTGTAACTGAAGTTTCTGACATCATAGTGAAGAATGGGTAAACGGTTGAACGAAAATATCACATCGGGCTATCTCTCGGCAGCCAATAAGCTCAATTCCAAGCAAGCCCGTCACCGCATAGTAGCCTATGTGGAGAGCTACGATGATGTTTTCTTTTGGCGTACTGTTCTTTCTGGTTTGGAAACCAATCGTTATTACTTTCAGGTAATGCTTCCCTCGCGTAACCGACAGTTAGACCGTGGTAAAAAAGCAGCACTAATGAAGCTTATGGTAGGTAATATGGGTGGAGATATGATAGCCTGTGTCGATGCCGACTACGATTATTTGGTGCAGAAAGCTACTGCCGCATCACGGTTGATACTCGACAGCCCGTATGTATTTCACACCTATGCTTACGCCATCGAAAACCTGCAGTGCTATGCGCCGTCGTTACACGATGTATGTGTGGCGGTTACTCTTAACGACCATAATATTTTTGATCTTGAAGATTATCTACGCCGCTTTTCTGAAATCATCTATCCGCTCTTTGTCTGGAATATATGGTTCTACCGTACATCCCGCCATGGTGAATTTAGTATGAGCGATTTTCTTTCGGTTATCGAGATGGGCAATTTCTCGGTTTCGCGTGTTGCTGATATGCTTACCAAACTCTCGCATAAGGTAACTGCCCGCATACGAATTTTGCGCAGTCATTATCCTGAGGGCGATAAGGCGTATACGCAAGTTGATGCCAGCTTGAAGAGTCTCGGGGTGACTCCGCAGACAACTTATTTATATATACAGGGGCATCATCTGTTCGACCGGATAGTAAGTCCGGCGCTGATGCGTATCTGTAGCCAACTGGTGCATGAGCGCGAGAGCGAGATAGAGCATGGCGGCAAGCACTCTACCCAAAAACGTAACGAGTTGAGTTGCTATACCCATAGTATAGAGAATGTGGAGTCAATGCTCAAAAAGAATATGGGATATATGCAGTCTGAAGTATTCTCACGAATCAAGGCCGATGTGCGCCAATTCCTTACTCGTTATCATGGTGATACACAACCGGCATAACGTTTATGATTTATAGAGTAGCCGTCAATAAAAAGGGGAGGAAACAAAGTTGTTATAGTTACTATGTTTCCTCCCCGTTAGATATAGGTGGGTTAAATTGAGTTCGCAATTTACAGCGGCGTTACTTATACGTAAGTTTCAAGTATTTTTACGCTTCCTTCAATCTTTACGATATTCGTGGTAGCTGGTACGAGTACTGATTCTCCTGCACTGATGCTTGTGGTGTTCCCCTCGTTATCGGTAATAGTTCCTTCGCCTTTCAGACCGATAAGGATGACAAAGCTGTCGAGTTCGCTATAGTCGAGTGTCATTGGTTCGTCCAGATCGTACACGGCAGTGGTGAAATAGGGACATTCTACCAGTGTGACACCCTCGTTCTTCTTAGGCTGGTAAGCCGTGCGGTAGTCGTCTTCTACGGTATAGTTGATGCACTCGGCAGCCTCTTTGGTATGCAGTTGACGGTAATTGCCGTCCTTGTCTTTTCGTTTGAAGTCGTATATACGGTAGGTAACATCGCTTGTCTGCTGTATTTCTGCTAAGAAACAGCCTGTGCCGATAGCATGGATGCGTCCGGCCGGAAGGAAGAAGCAATCGCCCTCTTTAACTTCGTACTGAGCCAGTGCATCGGTTATGGTGTCGTCTTCAACCATAGCCTTGTACTGTTCGGGAGTGATCTTCTGTTTCAAACCACTGTAGAGTTTAGCGTCTTTGTCAGAATCCATGATATACCACATCTCGGTTTTACCGCGCTCTTTGCCTTGGCGCTTGGCTATCTCATCGGTAGGATGAACCTGAATGGAGAGGTCTTGGCGGGCATCAATAAACTTGATAAGCAGCGGAAATTCATTGCCGAAGCGCTCGTAATTGGCTTTACCTACCAATTTTTCCTTCAGAGCTATTACCAGCTCGTTGAGTTTCTTACCGGCAAATTCGCCGTTGGCTACTACTGTTTCGTTGCCGGGAACACCAGATATTTCCCAACTTTCGCCTACATTTTCAAGCTTGTCGTTAAGGTGCTTGAAGGGGATAATTTTGTCACCGCCCCAAATGGTCTGCTTCAGCAGAGCCTTAAACTTTAATGGTTCCATATGCTATTTGTGTTGTTTTATATAAATTTATTCTGTTTTAATTGTCTTTCCAAAACGAGGGCGTAAAGATTACCAGTACGGTGAATATCTCCAAACGTCCTACCAGCATCATGAAGGCGCAGGTCCATTTGGCTACGTCGGGAAGCATGCTCCACGACATGGTAGGACCTATCTCCAGTCCCAGTGATGGTCCTACGTTGCCCAAGCTACTCAGGCTGATGGTTATGGCATTGGTGTGGTCTATTCCGCAGGCTATCATGATTAATGCCACTACCAGTAGCATGATAACATAGGTGGCCAAAAAGGCTAGTAGCGTAACCCTCTTCTGTATAGAAACATTGACACCGTCTACACGCAATGGCAATACGGCATTTGGATGTAGTATCTGGCGCAACTCGTTGCGTATAACCTTGAGAACCATCATACTACGTATGCTCTTAAAGGCACCGCTAGTAGACCCCGAACAGGCTCCTACAAACATACATACGGCCAGTATCACCCAGGTTATATGTGGCCACAGTGCCGCATTGTCGTTGAACAAACCTGTAGTTGTAATAAAATTGACTACTTGGAAGGCACTGCAGCGGAAAGCATGCTCTGTATCATAGTTGCAATGGGCCATCAGTTGGAACATAACGAACCCAGTGCATATAAGTGTCATAAGAAAATAAAACTTGAACTCGTCGCTCTTGAAAAGCATGCCTATACGGCGGCGCGCCACACTGAAATAGAGTAGGGTGAAGTTGATGCCTGAAAGAAAACAGAATGCCGTACAGGTGTATTCCAAAGCGGGCGACCGGAATGTCTCCATGCTGCCGTTGTATATGGAGAAACCGCCGGTGGCTGTCGATGTCATGGCAAAATTTATGCTCTCCCACGGCGACATGCCGAATATCCAGTAGCAACCGGCACAGGCGAATGTAAGAAAGAAGTACACCATCCATATATATTTGGCTCCCATCGAAAGGCGGGGGTGCAACTTGGTATGGATGGGCCCTGTAATCTCGGCAGAGAACACCTTGACATAGCCACCGTCGAGCGAAGGCAATAAGGCTACGGTGAAGAATACTATACCCAAACCTCCTATCCATTGGGTGAACGTGCGCCAAAACAAAAGTCCATGCGGAAGAGACTCTACATCGTCTATCACTGTGGCACCTGTTGTGGTAAAGCCAGACATGTTCTCAAAGAACGCATCGGTAAAATTGGTGACATATCCGCTCAGCATGAATGGCAGTGAACCAAACAGACTAAACACTACCCACGATAGAGCTACTACCATATAGGCATCCTTGCGCGAGAGTCTGTTGCCGGCCTTAAGACCGAAATATCTGAATATTGTGGCAGCAAGAATAATAAGTCCTACCGAGGTGACAAATGCCGGTGTGTCGCCCTCGCCGCAATAGGCCGAGATGCCCAAACATATCGACATGAGTGCGGCCTCGATAAAGAGCAGCGCTCCCATGATCTTGCTTATCATGTTCCAGTTTATCATAACAGTATGTTAAGAACCTGTTTTTATAGAGCCATCCTTAAATAAATAGTTTCTCTATCTTCTTCATATTCAGATTGTGGCAGAATACCATCACTGTGTCGCCGGCCATAATATGGGTGTTTCCCGATACCAGCATGCCTTCTCCGTTCCGTACCAGTCCGCCTATAGCCATTCCTTGTGGAAGGCCCAATTCGCAAACGGGCTTTTGAGTAATTTTTGAATGCTCTTTGGGTATAAATTCGGCAATGTCGGCATTGGCAGACATAAGGAAAGTTACGTTGAATACGTTAGCATCGAGCATCATTTGGTAGATGCGACTGGCTGCAATGGCTTTTTTGTTGATTATAGTACCTATATCCAGACTTTCTGCCATGCTTACATAATCTAAGTTCTCTACCATGGCCACGGTTTTTCTTACCCCCATACGCTTAGCAGTAAGACAGGCCAGAATGTTGGTTTCGGTGTTGCCGGTAAGTGCCACAAAGGCCTGTGTGTTGTTAATGCTTTCTTCGGTGAGTAGCGATAAATCGCGCCCGTCACCATTGATAACCAGTGCTTTAGTTCCGCTCAGTAGATTATTGAGTTGCTCGCAGCGGTCCATGTCGCTTTCTATCACCTTTATGTCCAAATATTCGGGCATGTCTTTGATGGCGGTAACAGCGGTGTTGCCACCGCCCATTATCATTACATTCTTGACATCGGCATACTGCTCTTTTCCTACTATCTTGCGTATGTATGGTATAAACTGGCGCGTAGTCATTATATAGGCTAGGTCGTAGAGTTTCAGTTCGTCGTTTCCACCGGGAATAATGGTGTCGCTGCCGCGCTTTACGGCTACCACATAATAAGGTTCTTTGGCGCTACAAAGTTCGCGTAGGGGGCGGTTTAGTATCTCGCATCCCTCGCGTAGCTTTATGCCCAATAGTATCAGTGCACCATTGTGTACATCCCATCGTTGGCGTACCCACGACATCTTCAGACCGTTGTTGATGTCTCTTGCGGCAAGTACTTCAGGGTCGATAAGCTCGTCTACGCCCAACCGCATAAAGAGTTCGCGCTTGTCGTCTTCTATGTATTCGGCACGGTCAATGCGTGCCACAGTCTTATGGGCGCCAAGAGCCTTGGCCAGAATACAGCAGTTTAGGTTGAGGCTTTGGTTTGGGGTTACGGCTATAAACAGGTCGGCGTGTTTTATGCCGGCTTCTATGAGCGCCTGTATGCTATCGGGTTCGGCCGTCATGGTCATCAGGTCGTAGTCGCTGCCTATGCGTGCCAGTCTATCAGCATCGCTGTCTATTAGCGTGATGTCTTCGTGGTTACGCGAAAGCAATCGGGCCAGATGAGTACCTATAGCATAGGCTCCTGTAATTATTATTTTCATCCTTTGATATGTTGAATGATAGCTTCTTTGTCTATTCCTACAATATGTCGCAACTCGTCTACGGTTCCGTGTTCTACGAACTCGTCGGGCAGTCCCAATCTTGTTATCTCTGGGGTGTAGTGGTGGTCGGCCATCCATTCTGTCGCGGCCGATCCCAGTCCGCCGCATCTTACGCCGTCTTCTATAGTGATAATGCGGTTGAAGTTGCGCCCTACTTCTTCGAGTATTTGTGTATCTATGGGTTTAAGATAGCGCATATCGTAGTGGGCTACGGTAATATTGCCTTCGGCTTCTACCTGGGTAATGGCTTCGGCGGCTACATTGCCTATCGGACCTATGGTGATTACGGCCACATCGCGTCCTTCGTGCATACGCCGCCCTGTTCCTACCTCTATGGCTTCCAGTGCACAGTGCCAGTCGCAGTGCTCGGCTGTTCCCCGCGGATAGCGTATCACCACGGTGCCCATTCCGGGTTGTTGGGCGGTGTACATCATACGGCGCAGCTCGCGTTCGTCCATAGGCGAACAAATGGTAAGGTTTGGTATGGGGCGCAGAGCGGCCATATCGAATGCTCCGTGATGGGTAGGACCGTCTTCGCCTACCAGTCCGCCACGGTCTAAACACAGTACTACAGGCAGAGAGAGAATTGCAAGGTCATGAATTATATTGTCGTAGGCGCGCTGGGCAAACGAACTGTAGATGTTACAGAAAGGTTGTAACCCGTCTTTGGCCATACCGCCCGAGAAGGTTACAGCGTGACCCTCTGCTATGCCTACGTCGAAGGCGCGGTCGGGCATGGCATTCATCAGTATGTTCATAGAACATCCTGTGGGCATGGCTGGAGTAACGCCAACTATGCGAGGGTTCTGTTGGGCCAGTTCCAAAAGCGTTTCTCCGAAAACATCTTGGTATTTTGGGGGCGTATCGGTTTTTGTGTTTACTATGCGTTCGCCCGTTTCTGCGTCAAAGCGGCCTGGCGCATGCCAGATGGTAGCTTCGTCTTCGGCGGGCTTGTAGCCTTTGCCTTTTATGGTGTGTAGATGCAACAGCTTAGGCCCCTTCATGTCTTTCAGCTGGCGCAGTATGCGAACTATGTCCTTTACATCGTGCCCGTCAAACGGACCGAAGTAGCGTATGTTCATGCCTTCGAATATGTTCTGCTGGTGGCTCAGTACCGACTTTATAGCATTATTGAGGCGTATGATGCTCTTGCGTCGCTTGTCGTTCAGGTGGCCGTTGCCCTCGAGCCATTGTGCCAGTTTGAATCGTATTTTATTATAGGTGGCGTTGGTGTCTATACTGAGCAGATATTTCTCCATGCCGCCTACGGCGCGGTCAATGCTCATATCGTTGTCGTTCAGTATGATGAGCAGGTCGTTGGGGGTCGACGATACGTTGTTGAGTCCTTCGAAAGCCAGTCCGCCGCTCATGGCACCATCGCCTATTACTGCTACCACGTGCCTGTTAGAGTGCCCTGTCTTGCGTGCGGCTACAGCCATGCCGAGTGCGGCCGATATAGAGTTAGATGCATGTCCGCATACAAATGTGTCGTATTCGCTTTCCTGTGGCGATGGGAATGGGCGTATGCCGTGTAGATGGCGGTTTGTACAGAAAGAATCGCGCCGTCCGGTAAGTATTTTGTGTCCGTATGCCTGGTGACCTACGTCCCATACTATACGGTCGTTGGGGGTGTTGAAGACATAGTGTAGGGCTACGGTGATTTCTACCACGCCCAAACTTGAGGCGAAGTGTCCCGGATTAACCGATACCTCGTCAATGATGTCCTGGCGCAGTTCACGGCATACATCGGGTAATTGGTTGATGTCCAATTTCCTTAGGTCTTCGGGGTATCTTATTTGGCTTAGTAGTCCGAATTTATTCTTGTCCACAACTATTGCTTATTATAATCATGCAAAAGTATCAATTTTTTTTCATATTTAATATGAATATTCTTAAAAATGAATTTGCAGAGTGCCTTGTATATACAGATATATACAGAAAAGCCGTGTGGAGAGAGAGCACACGGCTTTTGCAAGCGTTTCGTTGTTTTGACTGTTATTCGCCTTTTGCGTTGCTGTCGCATTCGGCAGACTTTTTAGCGATTTTCTTGGAGAGCTTCCACTCTATGATAAAAGAAAGGAGTAGTCCTAAACCGCCTCCAAGCGCCATAACAAATACAAGTGCGAATTTGCTTAGTTCCATAGCTTCGCTTATGAGTGCACTTGTACCCATGAAGATAAGCAACAAGGCTATGCGTAGGGTGTCAAAGTTGAACAGCGGTTTGCGCTTGGGGTTGCATAGTAACAGGCGAGCCGTGTCGCGGTCTATTCCACTACTTATAATTTCGCTGTTCAGTTTGTACTTGCAGCGTGTTTGTATTGCCAATACCCATGCAGCAGCTATTACGGTTATAATAGGAAGACCGAAAATTAAAATAATAGCAAGTTCTTGTCTCATAATAGTTAATGTTTTATTTGTTAATACTTTGTTTGTTATTTTCTACCCTCTGTTTGGTGGGCTTCTTTATCTAAAGACAATCTAAGTGCTTTATTATTACATGTCTTTAATAGAAAAATTGCAGATAATGCTTATTGTTGATGCAGCGAATATAGCACCGCCCAATACCATGTATATGGCAGAAATGGGACTGGTAACTTCTATCTGTCCTTCAGCCAGGGCTGCAGTGATTACAGTTATGGTAGGTATGCCGAATGCAAAGGCTACTACGCGTGCCCACTGTCGTATACGCCGTTTGCGTGTAGTGTGGCGTATCTCTTTCATTACACTGCGGTTGATGCTGTTGAGTAATTCTTGCCGTCCTATCGACTCCCTGATAAGGTTGTCCAACTCTTGTTCATTCATATTTTTCATTTTCCAGTTGTTTTTTCAGTTGTTGTCGTATGCGGTGTAGTCGTACCAGTACGTTGGCTTGCGATAAGCCCAATTTTTGAGCTGTCTCTGCGGTTGGTTTGCGGTCGTAGTAGTGCATTTGTACTATGCTTCTATCTAGTTCACCTAAATGGCCTATTGCTTCTTCCATGCGTTGTAGCCGTTGTTCGCGCTCGGCCGAATACTCTTCTTCGGGTATGTCGGCTTGTATCGCCTCGGTACGCCGTCGTCGTGCCTTGTCTATGTAGGTAATGGCTAGCCTCGCAGCTATGGTGGCCAGCCAAGGTCCCATAGACTCCTGCCCCTGCCATTCAGCCAGTTTCATGTAGGCTCTCACGAATGTCTGCTGAGTTATCTCGGTAGCCATGTCGGTACATTTCACTACGCTCATGGCTTTGGCAAATACCATAGCAGAGTGTCGGCTTACAATATTGCTGTATAGCTGGGTTTTCCCGTTGGCGATGAGTATTGTCAGTTGTCTGTCTGTCATCTGTTTTTTCGCTATCGTTTTAGGGTGGTTCTAAAAAATACCACCGTAGAGTTTATTCTTTATTGAGAAATTGCGTTTTGTCATCTTTCGGTATGCAAATCTGACAAAGTTAATTTATAGAACTACCTTTAAGACGTACAAACGCCCCAGTTATTACACTGATCCCCCTGTTTTTTTAAAAAAAGATTTTTTATTTTTTTGAGTTTGAACTAGCGTATATATAATAA
>CAVHVH010000031.1:0-18209 GCA_963639385.1 Oscillospiraceae bacterium | reverse complement strand
AGAGCGTCGGATTCATAATCCGGAGGTCGTGGGTTCGGGTCCCACCCCCGCTACATTTAAGGGGAGTTGTTACGTTTGTAACAACTCCCCTTAAAATTATCCCCCAAAGCAGCCCCACGATTTGTACTGTTTTGAGAAGAAAACAAAATAAAGCGGAGTTTATTTTGTGTTGTCTCCATTTTGCATTAACTTTGTCTTTATATATTTATTAGGTACGCGAAGCCACTTATAACTTCGCGCCTTTACACACCAAACATACAGGGATATATGAAACATACACCATTCTGCATGCTACTTACTGCGCTGGCACTTATCCTTGGCGCATGCTCGAGCGACAACGAGGAATACAAATCAAAGATTGACCAGGACGATGACAACACCACACAGACAATAGACGAGAGCTATACCTACCGGCTGCCCGTAATATTCCATGTACTGTACTCTGCCGACAACGAAGCAGAAATAAAACAGAAAGTTACACCAGCCCGACTGGCAGAAATTCTGGACCATGTTAACAAGATATACAGTGCCGGATATTACAGCACCGACATAGGCACAGGGTTGAACATAAACCTGCGCTTCGAAATGGCCACCCACAACGAGAGCGACCAGCAGTTGAGCACACCCGGCGTAGAATATATAAAGTGGAGCGGAACCTACCCCATAGACCACGCTGAATTTATGAATAGCGACAACAAAGGCTATGCCCGCTATCTATGGGAACCCAATGATTTTATCAACGTAATGGTATATCCCTTTGCACCCGAAAGCGGATCAGAAGTTACATTGGGCGTAAGCCATCTACCCTTCACCCTAAAAGATGTAAACGAAACCGACGGACTTACCGCACTCGAATCAAAGTATACCAATATAACCAAGAAAAACCTATCGTTCGCCTACTGTACGTCTATCAACAGCAATTACATAGACTACGAACTGGATAGGTATACCAATACATCGCACAACATAGAGCACGGCACGCTGAACCAGTCTAAATTCGACATCAACGTAACTCTTGCCCACGAACTGGGACACTATTTGGGGTTACTCCATGCCTTTACCGAAGAGACCGATGAAGACGGCAACACTATTACTGACGCTTGCGCAGACACCGACTACTGCACAGATACCCAAACATACAACCGTCCAAATTATCTGCGCCGCATTAGCGAGATATTTACAAATAGCACTGGTCAGACAGTATCGTTCAGGGCGCTGGCCGAGCGTACCGACTGTCAGGGCAACACCTTTGTGTCTACCAACATTATGGACTACTCGTACAACTACGCCTACGAGTTTACCGCCCAGCAGAAAGCACGCATACGCCGAGTACTATATAACAGTCCGCTGATTCCCGGTCCAAAACAGCGACTGCGCACACAGAGCCGTACAGGTATGGCCGAACCAGAGTTTACAGGAGTGGCTAACCTGCCCATACGCGTAGTTAAATAGACATATAAGGATGGCTCTAAAAACACGAAAACTGACAAAGTTAATTTATAGAGCCACTCATAACAACATAACGACAAAATGCAATACACCATACTGCCGCCCCAACAAATAAACACCACCATAACACTACCAGCTTCAAAGAGCATCTGCAACAGAGCCCTCATTATACAGGCACTCTCTGGCGGCAACGTGCAGCCCGAAAATCTTTCAGACTGCGATGACACCCGCGTTATCACTGCTGCCCTAAAGAATATGCCCGACGTGATAGACATAGGAGCCGCAGGTACCGCCATGCGCTTTCTTACAGCCTATCTAAGTGTTACCCGTGGCAAGCATATTCTTACCGGAACCGACCGTATGTGCCACCGCCCAATAGCTGTGCTGGTTGACGCACTGCGCCGTCTTGGGGCAGACATCAGTTATACAGGCCAAGAGGGATACCCGCCCTTGTCTATCAGCGGTCGTGCACTTGAAGGCGGCCACCTAACAATTCCCGGCAATGTAAGTTCGCAGTATGTATCGGCACTGCTCATGATAGCCCCTATGTTAAGCAGAGGACTCCAACTGCAACTTGAGGGCGAGATAGTATCGCGCCCATACATAGACCTCACCCTATGGACTATGACCGAATATGGAGCCGATGCCGAATGGACCGATGTAGACACCATAACCGTGAAACCAGTACCATACAGGCAACATGACTTCAAAGTGGAAAACGACTGGAGTGCAGCCTCTTACTGGTACGAGATAATGGCTCTCACAGGTAGCGAAGAGCCACGCATTACATTACCTGGCCTTACAGACGGTTCGCGACAGGGCGACTCTATATGCCGATACATAGCCTCGCTTATGGGCATAAAAACCACATTCGGCACCGATGCCACACAGGGTGTAATACTTACCCGCCACCCACACCGGTTACCACGATTGGAATACAACTTTGTTAATTCACCCGACCTGGCGCAGACCTTTATTGTGGCATGCGCCATGCTGGGCATACCCTTCCACTTTACTGGACTGGCAAGCCTCAAGATTAAAGAGACCGATCGCATAGAAGCCCTTATATGCGAACTGCGCAAATTAGGCATAGTACTCACCTCGCCCAATAATAACGAACTGCTTTGGAACCAGGAGCGATGCCTGGCCAGCATGGAGGCCATAGATACATACCAGGACCACCGTATGGCCATGGCCTTTGCCCCCGCCGCCCTCACACTGGGACAGATAACCATTAACAACCCCGAAGTAGTATCAAAGTCGTACCCCCGTTACTGGGACGACCTACGGCTGGCCGGATTCAACATTATTGAACGGCCATGATATACCTTGTACTCTCGCTTGTAGTGTTAGGCATAGTGGCCGCATTGACCACCCTACGCCAGCATAACGGCCCAACCGACGAGCCTTCTACTACCCCACCGGCATCCACATGCGGTACATGCAATGGGGCCAATACCAAATGCGAGCAAGAGTGCATGATGGAAGCCGCCACACGCAAGATAGAATATTATGACGATGAAGAACTTGACCGCTTTAGCGGACGGCAAGCAGACCAATATACCGACGAGGAGATTAATGAATTTGCTGACATACTCTACACCATGCGACCCGACGAAGTGGCCGGATGGAACCGTAGCCTCATCCTGCGCGGCATAAATCTGCCCAATGCGCTAAAAGACGAAGTAATCATGCTGATGGAAAAATAACATGGAACTGCTTACATACACATTCTTCCAAAACGCCATAATAGGTTCGCTACTGGCCAGCATACTCTGCGGCATTGTAGGCACCTATATCGTTACACGCCGACTGGTATTCATCAGCGGAGGCATTACCCATGCCTCTTTTGGCGGCATAGGCTTGGGTGTATATTTCGGCATCAATCCAGTAATCTCGGCCATGTTTTTTGCCGTAGCCAGTAGCTTGGGCGTACAGTGGTTATCGCACCGCGGCAATGTACGCGAAGACTCTACTATAGCTTTCTTCTGGACGCTGGGCATGAGTGTTGGCATTATCTGCTGTTTTCTTTCGCCCGAGTTCATGCCCGACCTTAATTCATATCTCTTTGGCAGTCTATTAACAATAGGCAGTGGCGATTTAGTATTATTGGGCGTACTCACTTTGGCCGTAACAGTACTCACGGCAATATTCTTTCGCAGTATAGTAAGCGTGGCATTCGACCCCATATTTGCCCGCGCCCAGCAACTGCCCGTAAACGTGATAGAATATACCCTTATGGCCATAATAGCCATGACTATAGTAGCCACCCTACGCATGGTAGGCATTGTACTCGCCATAAGTCTGCTTACCATCCCCCAGATAACCGCCAACATATTTACCTATAGCTATAAACGAATGATAATGCTGAGCATTGTCTTCGGATGGATAGACTGTATGGTTGGATTGGCCTTGTCGTACACACTCAACGTACCCTCAGGGGCATCCATTATCTTTGTAAGCATTGTGGTATACGCTATTATGCGAGGCATAAAGGCTATTGCAGGTAGCCGCCGCAGAATAACCATAATCGCACTAACGGTACTGGTACTCACCTCGTGTTCAACCCAAAAGAACACATCGTCGTCACGCTGGTGGCACTCGTTCAAAGCCCGTTACAACACTTACTATAACGGGGCCATGGCATATATAGATGGTTCGTTGGAAAAAGAGAATGGTAACCAGGACAATTATACCGAACTGATACCGCTGTATACTGTAAACAACAAGAATAGCAAGAGTTTGGGCAAAGCTAACTTTGAGCGTGCTGTTACCAAGGCCGAAAAAGCCATACACCAACATAGCATCAAGCGCCGCCCCATATGGGACAAGAACCGCCGAAAGACCGCCCGAGACATAGAATGGTTGAACCGCCGCGAATACAATCCGTTTCTATGGAAAGCATGGATGCTTATGGGACGGTCACAGTTTCATATGGGCGAGTTTGCCGAAGCCGCCTCTACCTTTTCTTATATGAGCCGTCTGTACGCTACCCAACCCGCCATTTACGGAAAGGCACGTGCCTGGTTGGCCAAATGTTACACGCAGGAAGGATGGCTGTACGATGCCGAAGACGTAATACGCAACATGGCACGCGACTCTATGGACTGGAGGGCTGTAAAAGAATGGGATTATACCTATGCCGACTATTATATACACGCAGCAGATTACCGCCGGGCCATACCCTATCTACGCCGTGTTATCCGCCATGAGATGCGTCGCAAGCAGCGCGCCCGCGAATGGTTCTTATTAGGACAGCTCTACGCATCGATAGGCCAGCGCGACTCTGCCTACCGCGCTTTTCACCATGTAATACGCCTCAACCCACCTTATCAGTTGGAGTTCAACGCCCGTATAGCCCAGACCGAAGTGATGGCTCAAGGACAATCGCGCAAAATGATTGGACGCCTACGCCGAATGGCCTCATCAGACAATAACAAGGAATATCTTGACCAGATATACTATGCCATAGGCAACATACACCTTGCCGACCGCGATACAGCACGTGCCATTAACGCTTACGAGAAAGGAGCTAAAGAGTCTACCCGTAACGGTATAGAAAAAGGCGTACTACTTTTGCGTTTGGGCGACATCTATTGGCAAAAAGAGAAGTTTTCTGACGCACGCCGCTGCTATGGCGAGGCTATAGGATTGTTAGACCAAGACCGCGAAGACTATCAACAGTTGTCAGCACGTTCAAAAATTTTGGACGAACTGGTGCCTCACACCGAAACCATAGAGCTGCAAGATTCACTCCAACGTTTGGCACAGATGAGCGAGAAAGACCGCAACGCTGCCATCGACCGCGTAATAGATGCACTGAAGAAGAAGGAGCGCGAAGAGAGGCGAAACAAACAAGAGGCCGAAGCCCAGCAGCATATGTCAGGCAACGCAGACTCCTTTGGGACAAAAAAGAGCAATACTGCCAACACGCAGAAAAACAACACAAATACCACCAATACCACTGGTAACGGGCAATGGTATTTCTATAATCCGGTAGCGGTTAGCCAGGGCAAGGCAACCTTTCAAAAACTATGGGGAAAACGCGAGAATGTAGACAACTGGCAACGCGTAAACAAAACGGTAGTGGCCGGCATAAACAACACTGAAGAAACACCGGGGCAACAGACCGACTCTTTAGCAAATAGTCAGGAAATTCAGTCCGATTCTATCGAAAATGGCCCAGAAAAATTACAAAACGACCCTCATCGGCGCGAATATTATATGGCGCAGATACCTTTTACGCCCGAACAGATAGAAGAAAGCAACAACAAGATTAAGGATGCCCTGTTCGATGCCGGCGTCATTTGCAAAGACAAACTCGAAAACTTTCACTTGGGCGAGAAATATCTTATGCGCATAGTAGAGCAGTATACAGACTATACCAAGATGGACGAAGTGTACTATCACTTATACCTACTCTACATGCGTAGCCACAAAGAAGAGATAGCGCGCCACTATTTGGAGCTATTGAAAAAGGGCTATGCACAAAGTAGCTGGACTGCTATTCTTACCGACCCATACTTTGAGGAGAATGCCCGCATGGGTGTACATCTTGAAGATTCTATCTACACCGCCACATACGAGGCTTTTAAGGAAAACCGTATGAACGTTGTAGAACGCAACATCAAAATTTCAGAGCAAAGATTCCCGCAAGGCGACAACCGCGACAAATTCATGTTTATCGGTGCTCTATACAATCTCAACGCCGGCCTACCAGACAGTTGTGTAGCCGACCTAAAGCGAATAGTAGAACAATATCCGCAAAGTGATATAAGTAAGTTGGCCGGAATGATTATTAATGGTGTCAATGCTGGGCGACAGTTACGTAGCGGCAATTTCGATATCAACACCATGTGGAGCAAGCGGGCGGCAACACTCAACAACGAGAACACCGACTCGATACCCACATTTACCAACGAGCGCAACACAAACTTCAAATTTGTTATAGCCTGCAACCCTGACTCTGTAAATACCAATCAGCTATTGTTCGAACTGGCAAGATACAACTTCACCAACTTTATGGTGCGCAACTTTGGCATAGCTATTACTAACCACCAGGACGTATGCGATATGGAGATAAGCGGGTTCCACAATTTCGACGAAGCATTACAGTATGCACGCCAACTCTACCGCCAACATATTCTGCAGCGCTATGCTGGAATACGCACACTGGTTATCAGCGAAGCCAACCTCGAACTGATAGGACAGCCATACAGTTACGATGACTACGACAGGTTCTACAGTAAGCATTTTGCTCCGCTCAAGACAAGCGCTTTCCGCTTACTGGCCGAACCAGAAGAGATTGTTACCCGCACTGGCGAAGAACCTACCGTAGAAGATATAGACAACGCACTGGGCGAAGGTATAATTACAAACGATACCGAGAAGCCCACCAAACGAGAAGGTGCAACCTATACCTTACCCGATGAGCAAGCAGGCGGCAATAAGAACAATGGTACTGTCATCACACCTCAACCCGACAAAGAGACAAAAGCAACTGGCACTGTCATACCTATGCCTGAAAATGAAGCACCCAAAAACTCAAACGGCACAGTTATATCATTACCCGAAACAGAAAAGCCAAAGACATCTGGCATGGTTATACCTATGCCCAAGACTAATATAGAGGCACCGAAATCTACCGGTATGGTTATACCAATGCCCGAGAATGACACGCCCAAAACGACAAAAACACCGACAGCCAAACCTTCCGCACAAAAGGCAAAAACTACGGCAACGGCCACCAAACCTGCTGCAACGGCAAAGACAGCCACACCTACTGTCAAACCTATAAGCAAAACAGGCATATACTTCGGCGACAAGTCCACGAAAGCTGCTACAGATACTACCAAGACTAAGAAAGTAGCAAAGAAAAAGAAATTCGACCTCGAAGACGAATATTACGACTTAGAAGGGTTCTAAACTCAACGGTGGCATATACAATGCCGCCCTATAATACAACAGATATGACAAACGGACTATTACTGTGGGTAGACGACGAGATAGAACTACTGCGTGCCCACATTCTATTTCTTGAAAAGAAAGGTTACGAAGTAATTACCGTAACCAATGGCACCGATGCCATAGAGCAATGCAGTAAGCACACCTTCGATTTGGTATTGCTCGATGAAATGATGCCTGGACTTACTGGGCTCGAGACCCTGCAACGTATCAAGGAGACAAGTCCTTCTACACCAGTGGTAATGGTAACCAAAAGCGAAGAAGAAGACATTATGGACCAGGCCATCGGCTCTAAGATAGCCGACTATCTTATCAAGCCCGTAAATCCTAACCAAATTCTACTTACGCTAAAAAAGAACATACACCGGCGCGAGATAGAAACAGAGATGACACAAACGGGATACCAACAAGACTACCAAAATCTGATGATGCAGATTATGGACTGCCAAAGTCTTGAAGAATGGATGAACATATACCGCAAGCTAACCCGATGGGAACTGGAACTGAGCAATACAGACAGCAATATGACCGATATGCTGCAGATGCAGAAAGAGGAAGCCAATATAGGATTTGCCAAATATATCCGCAAGAACTATCTGGACTGGGTAAAGCCTGGCAATACCAACAAGCCGCTGATGAGCAACGACATCATGAGTCGGCGTATCTTCCCGCTGTTAGATCAAGGCGAGCAGGTATTCCTTGTTGTTATTGACAACTTCAGATACGACCAATGGCGCATGCTGGCGCAAGAAATAAACAATCTCTTTGATATAGAAGAAGACATGTACACCAGCATACTGCCTACCGCTACACAATATGCACGCAACGCCATCTTCAGTGGACTCATGCCCACACAGATAGCCTCCATGTTTCCTGAGCTGTGGGTAGACGAAGACGAAGATGAAGGCAAAAACCTAAACGAGGCTCCGCTCATACAGACGCTGATAGACCGCTACCGGCGCCACGACACTTTTAGCTACCACAAGATAAACGACAGTCAGGCGGCAGAAAAATTCCTATCGCGATTCAATGAATACCGCAGTTACAATCTTAATGTGGTAGTGGTCAACTTTATAGACATGCTCTCTCATGCACGTACCGAATCGAAAATGATACGCGAATTGGCCAACGACGAATCGGCCTATCGCAACCTTACTCTCGGATGGTTCCGCCACTCGGTCATAGCCGATCTATTCAAGGCTCTTGCACAAACGGGTAGCACCGTTGTGGTTACTACCGACCATGGTTCTATACGCTGCACCAACCCCATAAAAATAGTAGGCGACCGCAACACTAACACTAATCTGCGCTACAAACTGGGCAAGAGTCTTAACTACAACGCCAAAGAGGTATTCGCCATACACGACCCCAAGCAGGCACAACTACCAATGCCCAACATCAGTACCAGCTATGTATTTGCCACTGGCGATGCCTTCTTTGCCTACCCCAACAACTACAATTACTACGTTTCTTATTACAAGAATACATTCCAGCATGGCGGCATATCCATGGAAGAGATGCTTATACCGCTTATAACACTTAAACCAAAGAAAAGATAACAAGATATGACACAGATTAGAATAGAATCGATCGATACCATCGGTATAGCGGCACAACAGTTTATAAACAACATAGGCCAAGGCCGAATAATCGCTTTCTATGGGAGCATGGGAGCCGGGAAAACCACTTTTATCAAGGCCTTGTGCCAACAGTTGGGCGTTGAAGATGTTATTACATCGCCCACCTTTGCCATAGTCAACGAGTATACCGATGGCAAGGGGAACCCCATATATCATTTTGACTTCTACCGCATCAAGCGCATCGAAGAAGTGTACGACATGGGGTACGAAGACTACTTCTATAGTGGCAACCTATGCCTGCTGGAATGGCCCGAACTTATAGAAGACATCTTGCCAGACGATGCCATACGCGTGAAGATAAGTGTAGACAACGACGGATGCCGACTATTGGAATTCTAACAAGGGTGGTTCTATAAATTAGCTTTGTCAGATTTGCATACGCATTGTTGGCTACGCTCAGCAAAGTCAAGCAAGCTTGCCTCTGCTCTCTCTTGCACAACAATTCGGCATTATTTTCGAGAACAGAGTGTAAGTGATCGAAAGAATAATGCGGGCATTATGACTGAGCGAACTGGCACTTTGAATCGAAAAGAAGCCGAAAGATTACAAAACGCAATTTTTCCCAACAAAGAATGAACTTGGCGGTGGTAATTTTTAGAACCACCCACAACCATAGGGGATACTTGAACTATTAAGGATACGATATTGGCTTTTAGAAAAACCACGCAAATTTGCAGCCCCTTGCCCGTTTTACTAAACAAGCCGGGCGCACAGTTAGTCACTATACGCCCGGCTTATCATTTCTGCCTATCCTTGATAACATGCACACAAGTCTGCGCAGAATTTCAGGGTGGTTCTATAAAATACCGCCCTTATCAGAGAAGAGTCTTGAATTTCTCTTCTATTACCGATTTCTTGGCAGCACCTACAAAGCGGTCAACCAGTTCTCCACCCTTGAAGAACAGAATAGTGGGAATATTGCGCACACCGTAATCGCCGGTAATTTCATCGTATTCTTCTACATTACACTTACCTACTACTAAGCGGCCATCGTACTCTTCGGCCAACTCAGAAATAATAGGAGCCAGCTGACGGCAAGGACCGCACCAAGTAGCCCACAGGTCTACTACCAATGGCAATTCGCCATCTAGATAGCTCTTGAAATTCTCGTTAGTAATCGTTACTTCCATCTTGCTTATTGTATTCTAATTTCACTGCAAAGATAGTGCAAGCATAGCAAAATACAAAATAATTCTCACGTTTTATTTTATCGCACGCACGCACTTCATAAGCCCTTATTAGGCCAATCTAATATCAAGTAGAAACAGACCGCCCTTAAACCCTATCAATATTTTATTTGATAGGCAAAATTGTATTCGTCCAGGAAGTCGAGCAGACTTTTGGTTATGTTTACGCATTTCTGTGAACGCATAACAATATCCCCCTGTTGATCAGGACAATTGCAGAGTTGTATTTCAAGTGGAGTTTGTCCCTCGTTTTCAATTATCTTAGTGGTAAGATTTGATTCTTGTAGTTCGTCAAACGTATCGCAGTTTACTCGTATGGTTATGCCATTGATACCATGCCGTTTTACATCATTAAGAAATTCTACATTGGTAATACCCAAACGATAATTACCAGTTCCTCTAAAGCGTTCAATACACTTTGCCGTAATGCGTACAGTGTATTCGTTTTTAAGGATACCGTTCCACCTGGTCCACTCTTCGTCAAAGAGAGTAAATTCACCTGTTCCGCTATAGTCTTCTATTTGTATTATGCCAAATGGTTTGTTGGTTTTTGAGGAGAACCGCTCTTTCACATCGGTAATTATACCGCCAAAAGTTATCTCCTGCAGTTTAGCAAGACTTGTCATATCGGTGTCGCGCCCCTTGATGTCGACACATAATGTATTACACAGATGTTTCAGCACTACATCGTAGTCGTCCAACGGGTGGGCCGACAGGTAGATGCCTACCAAATCGCGTTCTCTATTCAGCCGTTCTATAGCATTCCATCTCTCAGGCTTTGACGGCATGGGGTGGGCAATTTCCACTTCGTCTGCACCGAAAAGAGAGTTAGCAGCTTCGGCCTGTGAAGCCTGGAAACGCTGACCATAACGAACTATAGCATCGAGGAACGTTTCGTCTTTACCACATGGGGCAAGATACTGTTCACGGTAGAGTCCGAAGCTATCGAATCCGCCGCTATAAGCCAGGCTTTCAAAGGCTTTCCTGTTGACATTACGGAAGTCTACCCGCTCGGCAAAGTTGTAGATATCTGTATACGGACCATTCTTTTCGCGTTCGTTGATAATGGCTGTGGCAGCGGCTTCGCCCATCCCTTTGATAGCAGCCAGTCCGAAGCGTATTTCGCCCCGGTGGTTTACACCAAAGTTCTCATAACTCTCGTTTACATCGGGTCCCAGCGTGGGCACTCCATAGGTGCGACATTCGTCCATCAATTTAGTTATTTCCTTGATGTCGCTCTTACGCCGTGTCATGATAGCGGCCATGAATTCTGCCGGATAGTGGGCTTTCATGTATGCCGTCTGGTAGGCTACCCACGAATAACAGGTGGCATGCGACTTATTGAAAGCGTATGAGGCAAATTTCTCCCAGTCGCCCCATATCTTTTCCAGTATCTTCGGGTCGTGCCCATTTTCTTGTCCCTGCTTGATAAATTTAGGCTTCATGGCGTCTACTATGGCCTTTTTCTTCTTACCCATAGCTTTACGCAGTGCATCACTTTCGCCTCGGGTAAAATTGGCCAACTGCCTGGACAGAAGCATCACCTGCTCTTGGTATACCGTGATACCGTATGTATCTTTTAGGTATTTCTCCATACAGGGTATATCGTAGGTAACAAGCGAGGGGTCGTGCTTACGCTTGATAAAATCGGGGATATAGTCCATAGGTCCCGGTCTATACAGGGCATTCATGGCTATAAGGTCTTCGAATACCGTAGGGTGCAGTTCACGCAGATATTTCTGCATTCCGGCAGACTCGAACTGGAATGTTCCTATAGTACGTCCTTCTTGGTAGAGCTTGTAGGTAAGTTCGTCGTCGATAGGAATAGTGTCTATATCAACATCTATGCCCTTGGTCAGTTTTACGTTCTTTACGGCCTCTTTCAACTCCGACAGAGTTTTCAGTCCAAGGAAGTCCATCTTAATAAGACCTGTCGATTCGATAACATGCCCATCGTACTGAGTTACGGCAGTCTTGAATTCCGGGAAATCAGGGTCGTCGGCCGTTGACACGGGAACCCAGTCACTGATAGGGTCGCGACAGATTATAAATCCGCAGGCATGCAGTCCTACTCCACGTACAGTGCCCTCGAGCATCTTGGCGTACTTTATGGTATTGCGTTCTTGTGGGTCAACCGAAGCCTCAGCATCACGCAATTCAGGTGTAGCCTTGATGGCATTAGTAAGGTTCATCTTCATGCCGTCTGGCAACCTTTCTGGAATGGCCTTACACAGCGCATTGGCCTTGTCTAAAGACAGTTTTTCCACACGGGCCACATCCTTAATGGAGTTTTTGGTAGCCATGGCCTGATAGGTAATAATATGGGCGCAGTTCTCATGCCCATATTTATCCATTACCCAACGTAACACTTTGCCTCGTCCATCATCATCAAAGTCGGTATCAATATCGGGTAAGTTTACGCGGTCAGGATTAAGGAAACGCTCAAACAACAAGTCGTATTTTAGAGGGTCTATCCTGGTAATGCCCAAGCAGTAGGCCACTACCGAACCAGCTGCCGACCCACGGCCGGGTCCTACCCAAACACCCAAATCGTTGCGGGCTGCATTGATAAAGTCTGACACTATGAGGAAGTAACCTGGGAAACCCATAGTCTTCATCACGTGCAACTCAAAGTTTATGTGTTCTTTTACATCGTCGGGCAAAGGATCTCCATAGAGTTTCTTGGCACCTTCGTAAGCAAGGTGCGCCAGATAGTCGGCCTCGAACTTAATACGGTATATTTTTTCATAGCCACCTAAACGTTCTATCACCTTTTGGCCTTCTTCTGGGGGCAGGGTATTTTGGCCGTTTTCATCGGATGTAAACTCATGGAAAAGCTGTTCTTCAGAAAAGCGGCTATGCCATTCTTCCTCGGTACCAAAACTCTCTGGAATGGGGAAAAACGGCATGATAGGACCATGGTCTATGCTATATATCTCTACCTTGTCCAATATTTCGGTGGTATTGGCCAGCGCCTCGGGTATATCAGCAAAAATGTCGTTCATCTCTTGCTGGGTCTTGAACCACTCTTGCTTGGAGTATCGCATACGGGTAGGGTCGTCAAGGTCTTTTCCGGTAGAGATACAGAGTAGATGATCGTGGGCTTCGGCCGTATCCTTATCTTCAAAGTGGCAGTCGTTAGTACATACTAACTTTATGCCGTATTCGCGAGCAAACTGTATCAGCACCTTGTTAGCCTTCTGTTGTAGGGGGAATGCCTCTCTGTTGGCCAAAATAGTAGGGTCGGTTACCTCATGGCGCTGAAGCTCCAGATAGTAGTCATCACCAAATACGCGGTGATACCATTTGCAAGCTTCACGCGCTCCTTCGATATCGCCTTGTAAGATTTTTGCCGGCACTTCTCCTGCAATACACGCCGAGCATACTATCAGGTCTTCATGATACCGCTCCAAGTCAGCACGGTCGGTTCGCGGCCTATAATAATAGCCGTCTATCCACGCATTAGACACCAGTTTGATAAGGTTCTTGTATCCATTGTAGTTCTTGGCCAGCACTATAAGGTGATAGCCGCTATTGTCACCGTTTTCCTTAACCTTATCTTCCTTGCGGTGGCGTGCCACATACATCTCGCATCCTAAAATGGGCTTAAAAGGTTCCAGTCCGTCTTTCTTGCGCTGCTTATTGATACCGGCGCAATAGTCGGCCAGTTCTTTTATGCCGAACATCACACCATGGTCTGTTATGGCCATTCCTCGCATACCATCGGCTAAGGCCTTGTTAACTAGATTGGGAATTTTGGATTGTCCGTCAAGTATAGAATAGTGCGTGTGTACGTGCAGATGTATGAAATCTTCCATAATGGTAGTAAAAAACGTGTTTTGAATTTCAAAGTTACACACAATTGCCGACATGCGCAAAAAAAAGTTCACCATTATTTGTAACATCACGGTATTTAGTGTAACTTTGCAAAGAATACAGGGTGGCTCTAAAAGGAACCCAAATATTGCCAACAGCCATCCCGGACAAATACAAACTCAACGGTGGTAATTTGCACAGCCACCCTATAGATTAACCTTATGGGCGATAGAATAAAAAAGATAAAGAAAATACGTATTCACCGCGAGGGTACTGATGCCATTATCTATGGCTTCATTTTTATTGCTGCCATTGCGCTGATATTGCACCGGTCATTTGAAACTAAAGTGCCGTTTTGGGCATTTCTTATCATATTTGGTTCGGTATATGCTGTCATTCTCAATTTCTTCAGATGTCCAATCCGGTATTTCGGAAGCGACGATACCGAGCGCTTGGTAGTGGCTCCTGCCGACGGCAAGATTGTAGTTATTGAAGAAGTAGACGAGAATGAGTATTTCCATGACCGCAGACTGATGGTATCTATTTTCATGAGTCTCTTTAACGTTCATGCCAACTGGTTCCCGGTTGACGGCAAGGTTAAGTTTGTTAACCACCGTAACGGCAATTTCCACAAAGCATGGTTACCTAAGGCAAGCGAGGAAAACGAGCATGCCGACATAATGATTACCACTCCTGACGGCACCGATATACTCTGCCGACAGATAGCTGGAGCCGTGGCGCGTCGCATAGTCACTTACGCTAAACCAGGCGAAGAGTGTTTCATTGACGAACATTTGGGCTTTATCAAATTTGGCTCGCGCGTTGATGTATTCCTGCCTATTGGCACTGAGGTTTGCGTAAAGATGGGGCAAGCCACTACGGGCGACCAAACAGTGATAGCCAAACTTAAGGACTAAAAGGATATGCTACACGCAGTCAAGAAAATTATTCCAAACACCCTTACTTCCTGCAATCTTATTTCGGGATGCGTTGCCACCAATTATGCCCTTGCAGGAGATGTACACACCGCCCTCTTATGGATTGTGATAGGAGCAGTATTCGATTTCTTCGATGGCATGAGCGCACGCTTGCTGCATGTTTCGTCGCCCATAGGCAAGGAGCTCGATTCACTTGCCGACAATATCACTTTTGGTTTTGCTCCGTCGGCTATCGTATTCTTTGAACTCCAGATAATAGAATATCCAGCGGTCCTATTACCTTTTACGCCCTACATTCCTTATATAGCCTTTGTTATGGCGGCTTTTTCGGCGCTACGCTTGGCCAAATTCAACTTGGATGAACGACAGTCTATGGGCTTTATAGGACTTCCAACTCCGGCCAACGCTCTATTTTGGGGTTCGTTCGTCATTGGCTATGCTGACAAGATAGAAAATTCTCTTTGGGCATTGCCCCTATTGATATGCATGGTAGCCTTGAGTTGTTTCCTGCTTATTGCCGAGATTCCAATGTTTGCCCTAAAATTCAAGCATTGGGGCTGGGCCGAAAACCAACTTAAGTATATCTTCATTATTTGTTGTATCCCCATCCTTTTATTGTGCGGAGTAGCTGGTATAGCGCTTATAATAATGTGGTATATAATACTTTCGGTATATAAGAACTTCACTGACAAAACCAGAAAGGTATGATTTTGTTCAAATTTCTTGCATTTATATTTATTGTAGGCCTTGTGGCCGTAATTGTAACGGTTATAGGGTTTTGGGTGCGTGTGCGCAGTATGATAGACCAATTGCGTGGCGGCGGTGCTAATCGCGGTACTACCCATACAACAACTCGCAACAACGATGGGGTGATAGACCAACGCGATCCCGAGGTATCTGAGCGTAAAATCTTTTCGAAAGATGAGGGCGAGTATGTAGACTATACCGTTGAAGACGATAATAACGGCGAAAGCAACTAACAATATTCTTATATGGGTAGCATTTTTATAACTACCCTATTAAAAACGGTCTGACCAAAGATTTAAACTGCTTTTGGTCAGACCGTTTTTTTATTTCGGCCCATGCCGATTTTGGTACGTTTATAGCTTAATTATGCACCAGCGTACCTATATCTTCGCCTTGCATCACACGCTTTAAGTTACCTACTACATCCATATTAAATACATAGATGGGCAGATTATTTTCCTTACACATAGTGGTAGCGGTAAGATCCATCACACGCAGGTTTCGAGTATATATTTCGTCAAAGGTAATATCGTGGAATTTCGTGGCCGTAGGATCTTTCTCTGGGTCGGCAGTATAAATACCATCTACGCGCGTACCTTTGAGCATTACATCGGCCTCTATCTCTATTCCGCGGAGCGACGAACCTGTATCGGTAGTAAAATAGGGGCTGCCCGTTCCGGCTGAGAAAATACAAACTCTACCCTCTTCCATCGCCTCTATGGCCTTCCACTTGGTATAAAACTCGCCGATGGGCTCCATGCGGATAGCAGTGAGGACCTTAGTCTTTACGCCTTGAGCCTCGAGAGCAGAGCTTAGTGCCAACGAATTGATTACCGTGGCACACATGCCCATTTGGTCACCCTTTACGCGGTCGAAACCTTTCTGACTTCCGCTGAGTCCGCGGAATATGTTGCCGCCGCCAATAACAATACCTATCTGCACACCCATTTGGTGTACCTCTTTTATTTGCCGGGCATAGTCGCCCAGCCGTTCGGGGTCTATACCATAATTTTGATTTCCCATAAGACTCTCGCCCGAGAGTTTCAGCAGTATTCTCTTAAATCTTGCCATATTTTTACTGTTTTAAATAATAAATTCTACTTCCTTAAAGGCATAACTACGGTGCCGTCTGGCTGTATCGCGCAAGGTTATACAACCATTGTATGCCACACCTACCAACTCAGCGTCGAAGTCACCCCCCGCATCGCGATAGCGGTATATACCTTTGCGCCGGTAGAGGGCCTCGTGGTACTCACTACTTATGGATTCGTAGTCACCTTCTATGGCACGCTGGTAATATTGGCCAAAGTACTCAATTATGCGGTATAGCAACGCATCAATATCTTCCTTTTGCCCTGTTATCTGACTGAGCGATACGGGGTTGGGAGCATCACTGCAGAAATGAGTTTGGTTTACATTGATACCTGTTCCCAGTATCATACGCTTCAGCACACCGCCGCTAACCGATGTTTCTATAAGCGTACCGCCTAATTTAGAGTTACGGTAATATATATCGTTGGGCCATTTCAGCTTTATATCGCCAGTATAGGCCCCTAACGCAGTTTTCAGAGCTAATGCATCGGCCATGGCCAGCACAAACTGACAATCCACGGGCACGGCATCAGGTTTTACCTGTATAGAAAAGAGTAGATTTTGCCCCTCACTATCTTCCCACTGGTGGTCGCCCTGTCCGCGCCCAGCCGTCTGATGACGTGCCGTGACAACTACCATATCTTCATTACCTCTATAGGAGTGCAGATAGGTATTGGTAGAATCTACTGTATCAAGTCTTATTAAACGTAGATTGTTCATCGGTTCAGCAATAGAGGGTTAAAAGCGTCAACTATATGTTCTACCTTACAGTGATCTTCATCAAGACCAACAACGGCTATAATATCAAAGCGTATCTCTGCATCTATACCTTTCTGTTTAACATAAGCGTTGGTTGCTATGGCCAGATTGCGCATTTTTGCTTCGTTGACTGCTTGAATAGGGTCAACAGAGGAACCTTCAGTACGTGTTTTCACCTCGGCTACAACCAACAAGTCACCAATATCATTAATGGCCACAATATCCAAATCGCGTTTTCCTATTTTCCAATCGCGGTCTTGGATGGTGTATCCTTGGCTTTCAAGATAGCGTGCGGCCACCTGTTCGCCCCATTTTCCTACTTCGTTGTGAGCTGCCATAACTGTATGCAAATGTAATACATTTATATTATACAGCCAACTAAAGGGCACAAAAATGACAACCACCACTGGTTGGACTGTACTGTGCGAAAGAACTTGATTCTAACGTGAGCCGTAGCTTATACATACAAGTACTTTCAATTTGAAAGCACTTCCCAAGACGCGTTTAGAATATTTAACATATTGTATATAAATATAGTTAACAAATGTTACAAAGGCGGCGATTTTCGACCCATTTTTTTCGATAAAAAGTCGCAAAGTTTTGGCCAAAAATAGCCC
>CAVHVH010000030.1:11683-18230 GCA_963639385.1 Oscillospiraceae bacterium | reverse complement strand
CAGGATGATGATGCTTGTGGCCGCTGCCATGGTGTCATTCGCATCGTGTAGCGATGACGACAGCGCACCTAAGCTGGATGCGCCCGAACTGGTGCAACACGAACAAACCTCAGAGAACCCTATTACATTGGCTTTCTCGTGGACAGCAGTGACCAACGCTACATCTTATGTCTATGAACTGTCTACCGGTGATGATGCAAAGGCTGTAATAGCCAGCGGAACAACCGATAAGACCAGTGTAGAGATAGCTTCAGGTAGCGATATTACACTGGCTTTCGGTACCAAGTATACCTTTACCGTAAAAGCAACATCGGCAACAGCCGAGTCAGCATTGGTTTCGGCCGACGTAACCACATCTGACGCGCCTTTCAAGATGACAATTACCAACCTATCTTATCGTGGTGCTACCTTTAATATTGAGCCTACCGACAAGAATGCTTATTACCAGGCTGCACAGACTGAGTGGTCTAAATACGAGGCATACGAAAGCGACCAGGCCTTTGTTGAGGGTTACGACTTTGGTTACTACCAGGCTAAACCGCCTTTCTATGTGCCATGGTATGAGAAGATGAAGAGCAGCAGCCAGCAGGGCGACTACTCATGGACAACCCGTATTCTTACTCCTGGTAAAGACTATATATTCTATACCTACGGCGTGAAGTTCCAGACCGACAATACCGATGAGCCTGTAGTACTTACCACACCCGTTGTGAAAATTAAGTTTACCGCTCCTCAGTGGGAAGCTACCAGCAACACTACCTTTGATGTAACATCGGTAAGTCAGACTGTAACCGATGGTAAGGTTGTGTCTACCGTTAAGGTTACTCCTTCGAGCAACAGCGAGAAATACTATGTAACCTTTGTTGAGGACGATTATGTAACCAGCAATTACGGCGGTAGCGACTTTACCTTCCTGATGGGTCGTATGGGCGACCTCGAGATAATGGGCAAGGTTAAGAACTATAGCTGGGGTACATCTAACCTGCTTCACACCGGCGAACAGACTATCACCAATACCGCTGTGGCCAGTGCAGGTCTTGGCTCTGAAGCCAATCTTACTCCCGGCAAGAAGTATCATGTAGTGGTTATCGGCGTTAGTGACGATGGTCTGCAGACTACCAATATCAAGACGCTGAGCCTTACCGCTCCAGCCAGCTGAAAAGCGTTTGTGTAAAATAAAAGATATCAATGAAGAATAAGTTAGTATTATTCTCTATCCTATTGTCGTCTCTGTTGTTCGCGGGATGCGCGTCTGACGGAGACGACAATACGTTTTTGCCGTTTACCGTAACTACGGCGGCCGATAAACTGGTGCTCGATAGTGAAAAAGGTAGTACGGTGACGCTACAGTTTACTGCGGCAGAGTCGTGGAGGGCTTCTGTTGATGCCGACTGGGCCACCCTGTCGCCCATGACCGGTTCGGCCGGTGACAATACCGTGCAGATAATAGCCAAGTCGCTTAACAACACCGGTACGGTGCGTCAGGGTACTATTACGCTACTTTCGACCTCGGGTAGTAAGACTATTAGCTTTACCCAGCAGAAGACCGATGTGGTAAACTTAGAACAGTCTGAGTATAAAGTGGCCAAAGAGGGTGGCGACCTTACCGTAAAATTCTCTTCTAATATACGCGGTTACAAGATACTTATGGTATCGCAGGGCAGTGCCCCCTCATGGATAAAGGGCAAGAAAGACGCCAACAAAGAGGGCGATACCACTGCCGGAGCAGGCGAAGGCCTTGAAGAGAGTGAATACCAGTTTACTATAAGTGCCAACGATACCCATGAGAGTAGGTCGTGCGCATTTTACATACGTATAGTCAACCCCAACGACCACGACGAGGTGTATATTACATCGGGCATGTTTGTAATATCGCAAGAAGGACTGCCCGTAGAAACCTCTACAGACTATTCGCGCAACAATACTTGGAAACAGTTGCAGAAACACACGTTGGGAAACGGTGTGCCTGTGGTAATAATGGGCGACGGCTTTGTTGACACCGAACACAATTCGGGTAGGTACGACGAGGTGATGAAGCAGACTATGGAAAACCTGTTTACCGAAGAGCCAGCCACATCCCTGCGCCAGTATTTCGACGTATGGCAGGTAAATATGGTGTCGCAGAATAATGCCTTTGGTACTAATTACAAAACGGCGTTAGACTGTGTTATGCAGGGCAATGGCAGTTCCAGTATTCGCGGCAACTTTGACAAGATAGTAGCCGCCACGAAGAATGTAGACGATATGGCTACACCATCGCTGCTACATGAGGCTCTGGTGATAGTAGTACTCAACTCGCCGCAACGTGCCGGAACTACCAACTTTGCCATCTCGTTCGACGGGGTGATGAGTAATTTTGCCATAGCCTATGTGCCCCTGATCAACAACGACGCTAAGGGCGAAGACTTCCGCTCGGTGCTCTGCCACGAGGCTTTGGGCCATGGTTTGGCCAAACTCCTTGACGAATACGCTTACGAATCGAACACAGGCAGTGTGCCCTCTAACGATGTAAGCACTTACCGTGCCTTGCAGACATCATACGGGTGGGCCGCCAACGTATCGTTCTCGGCTACAGATACGCCATGGAGTCATATACTGGCTGATAGTAGATACCTGCAGACCGATGCCTTTGGCGAGAAACTGGGTACCTACGAAGGTGCATGCGGTTATATGCATGGTGCTTGGCGTCCTACCGACGACAGTATGATGTTTCATAACCAGCACGGCTTCAATGCGCCCTCGCGCGAGGCTATCTATAAACGTGTTATGGCTACGGGTAAGGGAGCAGACTGGACGTACAGTTTTCAAGACTTTGCCCAATTTGACCAGGCACATCTTCCACAACCGCAGAGCGTTGCCTCTAAAGTGGCAGCCGGTACGAATGGTGCTTTTGTGATATACAGCGGAAAAGCCGTTATGCCGTGTAAGCCCATAATAGGGCGGCGTAGATAACGGGCGTAATATGCAATTTAGGATGGTATTCTGTAGAACCACCCTTTAATAGACAAACCGGACATTGGTATTCTTTAACTGCTTAAGGGTAGTGCAAAAAGAAAAGCCAATGTCTGGTTGTTTTATGTTATGGAAGAATCTTGCTAATTGGATACGGGGCGTATATTTACTCCATTAACACGGGTTGCCGTTTGCGACGCTATTTCGCCGCCATTGCCAAACCAGAACCATAAAGCTTCATAATTAGCGCATAGACGTGTTTTTGAAGAAGTCCAATAATATCCATGGTTCAGATAAATACCTTCGGTTCTTTTGTCTGTGTCTCTTCTAGTTGTTATAGTAAGACGGCCCTGGGCAGGAAGAAATATGCGGTGGCTTATATCGGCTGTGGCTACACACAATATACCGTTGACATTATAGGTTACTCCATCGACTATAGAACCATGGGAAACCCAATACAAACCGCCAGCGGTAATGGTGGCGCTTGCGCTCTTGATAGAATTACCTCCGCAGGCGTTGATGAGACTCAGAAAATCGCTCTCGGTAGGCATACGCCACGTTCCTCCCCACTCGGTGTGGGCCACGTCGTATTCGGGCAGTAGTGTGTTGTCATCGCCAAATGGCGCAGGAGACCATTCTTTAAAATTCTCCGAACCAAAGTAGTCGACCCACGAGTAACCGCTCTTGTAGCCGGGGAAATGTGCCTTTTCGGCGTTTTTAAAGATTATATAACCTTTGCAATCAATAGAATCAGAATAAGTGTCTATCTCGCCCCATGCGTAATATTTGCCATAAGCAGTGATGGTATCGTTGGCCACCGATGTAGCTCCAACGTTCATGGTGGCCCATTTTAGTCCGCCTATTGTTACAAAGTCGTGCCCCTCCAGTTGATCTTTGGTCATTGTTACCTTGTATGGCTCAGTTTCAGTACTGATGTAAGTCTTTATCAGTTTGTCGTTGTCGTAAACTTCTATCACCTGTGCCTGTGCTTGGGCTACCGTGATAAGGGCGAAGATTAAAAATATATTTTTTTTCATTATAACGCAGTATGCTGTTTAGGGTGGTAAAAATATCACTATATGTTAGTATATTGTTGAAAGGTGATAATTGTTTTGCTGATTTTAGAACTGTATAGAAACTACCATAAAGCAACTTTGCCTGCTACGCCTAAATCAAGTGTTGCTGTTGCTACTCCAAGAGCTTGGAATACACGGCTCATGGTTTGAAGAGAAATAGGTGTACGGCCTTTCTCCAGCCTGGATATTTGGGCTCTTTGTACGCCTATCCGCTCGCCAAGTTCTTCTTGAGTGAGTTGTTGTGCGATACGTGCATTACGAATAGCTTCGCCTAAGTAATACGAATTAATTTCGGCTTTTAGTTGTTTCTCCATTGTATCACGTTTTGGAGTTCCTTCTTTCCCCCAAACCTCATCTACTACGTCGGATAATGGGGTTAATTTCATTTGTGCCATAATCACTTATCTTTCTGTTCAAAATATTGTTTTCTTAATGGGAGAGATCTGACAAAAGCCAAGGCTTCTTTCATTAAAACAACTTGTATGCGGTATATTGCCATTTATAGTAATAATGCTATTTGGAATGCAAAGTTATTTATTTGTTTCTGATTTTCGCAACATTGTTCAAAATATTTTGGCGCAAACCCATTAAAAAATAATAAAATAAGGTGTTTTGTTCGTTTGTTGTTGATTTATTGGCTATCTTTGCACGGAAATTTAAAAATGGCTCGTTTCGACCGCATTGTGAGTAGGAAGAAGGGGATTTTTAGATGCAAAAACAAAACAATAACAATTTTAGATGAACGTAATTACGAAAACAGTTCAATTGCCTGATGGAAGAACCATCACAATTGAGACCGGAAAGGTTGCAAAACAGGCCGACGGAGCAGCAGTTCTCCGTATGGGCAACACCGTGCTTTTGGCAACTGTTTGTGCAGCCAAGGACGCAGTTCCGGGAACAGATTTTATGCCTTTGCAAGTAGATTATCGCGAGCAGTACAGTGCCGCAGGCCGATTCCCCGGTGGATTTACCAAGCGCGAAGGCAAGGCCAGTGACAACGAGATACTTACCTCTCGTTTGGTTGACCGTGCCCTCCGTCCCTTATTCCCCTCAAACTACCATGCCGAAGTGTATGTACAGGTAATGTTGCTCTCGGCCGACGGCGTAGACCAGCCCGATGCATTAGCTGGTTTTGCAGCATCGGCAGCCATGGCTTGTTCTGATATCCCCTTCGAGCACACTATATCAGAGGTGCGCGTAGCCCGTATCAATGGCGAGTATGTAATTAACCCTACTTTCCAGCAGATGGAAGAAGCCGATATGGACCTTATGGTAGGCGCCACTAAGGACAATATCATGATGGTAGAGGGCGAGATGAAAGAAGTGTCTGAGCAAGATCTGATAGGAGCTCTTAAGGCTGCTGCTGAGGCTATCAAACCTATGTGCGAGTTGCAGGACGAACTGTCTAAAGAGTTGGGTAAAGACGTAAAGCGCGAGTACAGCCACGAGGTGAACGATGAAGAACTGCGCGAGCAGATCAAGAACGAGCTCTACGCTCCCGTATACGATGTAAACAAGCAGGCTCTTGAGAAGCATGCCCGTATGGATGCTTTCGACAAGATTATAGCCGACTTTATGGAGAAATACGATGCTGAACATGCCGACCTTACTGCCGATGAGCTGGAGGAAAAGCATGCTGAGGCAACACGCTACTACGACGATGTAATGCGCGATGCTATGCGCCGCTGCATCCTTGACGAAGGTAAGCGTCTCGATGGTCGCAAGACTACCGATATACGTCCTATCTGGTGCGAGGTTTCACCTCTGCCAATGCCTCACGGAAGTGCCATCTTCCAGCGTGGTGAGACTATGTCGCTCTCTACCTGTACACTGGGTACAAAACTCGATGAGAAACTGGTTGACGATGTGCTGCAGCGCGGCTATCAGCGTTTCTTGCTTCACTATAACTTTCCACCGTTCTCTACCGGTGAGGCCAAGGCTCAGCGTGGCGTAGGCCGCCGCGAGATAGGTCATGGCCATTTGGCTTGGCGCGGTCTGAAGGATATGATTCCTGCCGACTTCCCCTATACAGTACGCTTGGTAAGTCAGATTCTCGAGTCTAACGGCTCGTCGTCAATGGCTACCGTATGTGCTGGAACACTGGCTCTGATGGATGCCGGTGTGCCTATGAAGAAGCCAGTATCGGGTATTGCTATGGGTCTTATCAAGAACCCAGGAGAAGATAAGTATGCTATACTGAGCGATATCTTGGGCGATGAAGACCACCTGGGTGATATGGACTTCAAGACCACTGGTACCAAGGACGGACTTACCGCCACACAGATGGATATCAAGTGCGATGGTCTGAGCTTCGAAATCTTGGAGCAGGCTCTTATGCAGGCCAAGGCCGGTCGCGAGCACATACTTAATTGTATGATGGAGACTATCTCTGAGCCTCGTGCCGAGATGAAACCACAGGTTCCACGTATTGTAGCCTTCGAGATACCTAAAGAGTTTATTGGCGCAGTGATAGGTCCTGGTGGAAAGATTATCCAGCAGATGCAGGAAGATACCAATAC
>CAVHVH010000030.1:0-11548 GCA_963639385.1 Oscillospiraceae bacterium | reverse complement strand
CAACCATCACTATCGACGAGGCCGATGGTGTAGGCAAGGTGCAGGTATCAGCTCCTAATAAAGAAGCTATCGATGCAGCCCTGGCTAAGATCAAGGCCATAGTAGCTATACCTGAGGTAGGCGAGGTGTATGAAGGTACTGTACGCTCTATTATGCCTTACGGTTGCTTTGTAGAGATTCTGCCCGGTAAAGACGGCTTGCTGCACATTAGCGAGATAGACTGGAAACGCCTTGAAACAGTAGAGGAAGCTGGCATCAAGGAAGGCGACAAGATTAAGGTGAAATTGCTCGAGATAGACCCCAAGACCGGCAAGTACAAACTGTCGCGCCGCGTGCTGCTTGAAAAGCCCGAGGGATATGTAGAGCGTGAGCGCCGTCCGCGCCGCGAGGGTGACCGTCGTGGTCATGCCCCCCGTCAGCCCCGTCGTGAAGAGAACAAGGAGTAGTAATCTCCCTATTCTCAGAATAGAATAATAATATTACAATGTATAGAGCCACCGCTCCAGCTATAGGCCGGGCGGTGGCTTTTTACGTAGGGTGGAGTAGGGATAAAATATAAGTGAAAAGTTTTGGCAATCACCCCGAAAGTAGGTATCTTTGCAGTAAAATAGAACCTAAATGAAAAGATTACTGTTGACTGTTTTTATGGCAGTACTTACCATGACTGCCACGGCACAGACGGAACCCCAATATGTAGAGTCGTTCAAATACGACAAGCGTATACACGACTTTGGTACAATACGTGAGAAAGACGGGAAGGTAAGTCATACCTTTACCTTTACCAATACAGGTATCGTGCCCGTTGTGATAAGCGATGTCAATGCCTGGTGTGGCTGCACTACGGCCGAGTTTACCAAGGCACCCATTATGCCTGGAAAGACAGGAGAGGTAAAGGTTACGTATAACCCCAATCTGCGCCCCGGTAAGTTCAGCAAGGAAGTGGTGATAAATCTTGACGGCAACAGAGGATATACCCGTATATGGATAAAAGGCAATGTTATTCCCTACCGACATCCAGTAAAGGAAGACTATCCTTATGATTTCGGAGATGGCCTGTATATGGGCTACAAGGTCTTCTTGTTTCCGCCGATGGCTAAAGGAAGTGCCTATAGGATAGTGCAACGCCTGTCTAACGAAACCGACAAGGAGATGACGGTAGAGTTTGCCAAAAATCCCAACAATACGGTACTAAAGATGCCAAAGAAGATAACCTTAAAGCCTAAAGAACGCACTACTTTTAATGTAACCTACATGGCTCCTGTAACCCATTACGCCAATCGCCATATCACCATAGGTGTAAAGGTTAACGGAAAGGAAACTGACCCAATCAAAGTAAAATGGATGGGCTCTGAACAGCAATTTACCAAATAAAATATAAAGAAATGAATGTCAAGACATTAGTGCTGGCAATAGCAGGAAGTGCGCTTGCAGCCTTGGGTGTGGCTCAGACCGCCCCCGAACCTATAGCTCCTCTGCCTACCAATCACCAAGTGGCATGGCAACAGATGGAGACCTATGCATTTATCCACTTCGGTCCGAATACTTTTGGCAATCGAGAGTGGGGATATGGCGATGCTCCGCTGGAGAGCTTTAATCCTACCCGGCTCGACTGTGAACAGTGGGCAAAGACCCTTAGTGAAGCCGGTATGAAGGGCATAATTATTACCGCCAAGCATCACGATGGCTTCTGCCTGTGGCCAACCCGATATACCGATTATAGCATACGCAATACCCCCTATAAGGATGGTAAAGGAGACATAGTAGGTGAGTTGTCGGCCGCCTGCAAGAAGTATGGATTAAAGTTCGGCGTGTACCTATCGCCCTGGGACCGCCATCAGGCCTTTTACGGTACTCCGCTCTATGTAGAATATTTCTATGCACAACTGGAAGAACTGCTAACTCAGTATGGTGATATATTCGAGATATGGTTTGATGGAGCCAATGGTGGCGACGGCTACTATGGAGGCGCACGCGAAGAGCGCAAAATAGACCGCCGCACTTATTATAATTTTCCTCGGGCATGGCAGATGGTAAAGCGTCTTCAGCCGCAGGCTATCATCTTCTCTGACGGAGGCCCTGGATGCCGGTGGGTAGGTAACGAGAATGGTTATGCCTTTGCCACAAACTGGTCGTTCTTGCGCAGTAGCGAGGTATATCCCGGATACAGTAAGTACTGGGAGTTGCAGCAGGGACATGCCGATGGTGATGCCTGGGTTCCCGCCGAATGCGATGTATCTATTCGTCCCGGATGGTTCTATCATGAGAGCGAAGATGGTAAGGTTAAGACCCTTGATGAACTTACCGACTTATATTATCGCAGTGTAGGTCATAACGCGACACTGTTGCTCAATATGCCGGTAGACAAGGAAGGACGTATACATCCTGTAGATTCTGCGCGGGTGATAGCATTCCATAACCGTATCAAGGCCGAACTGAAGACCGACCTTATGGCAAAGGCAAAAATTAAGGCCAGTAATGTGCGTGGGCGCCAGTGGATTACAACTAATCTTACCGATGGCAATTATGATACCTACTGGAGTGTAAACGACACTACGAAAAAGGCAGAACTCATAGTTACCTTGTCCCGCGAAACAAGTCTTAATCGTATTATGCTGCAAGAATATATCCCTTTAGGTCAGCGCGTACAACGGTTCAGTGTGCAATGGCTGAAAGGAAAAGAATGGCAGCCGCTATCGGTTGGCGAAGAAACCACCACTATAGGTTACAAGCGACTATTGCGTTTCGCTACGGTGAAGACCCGCAAGATACGCATAGTAATTGAGGCCATGCGCGGACCTGTATGTATGAGCACCGTGGCCGCTTATCTTGCCCCTGAAACAACCAAGGCGGCAGAGAAAAAGGTGGAGCGAAAGAGCTTGCCATTCACAACAGTAGAAGAAAGTGATAATAGTGTTATCTTTGACTTGGGTGGCGAACATGAGATAGGCAATTTCTGCTATCAGCCCCTGCAGGGTGACAACCGTCATGGGCTCGTGTCGAATTACGAAATCTATGTGGGCACAGACAAAGATAATTTGCACCGTGTAGCCGACGGAGAATTCTCGAATATCCGTAATAATCCAGTTATGCAGGAAGTGTACTTCACTCCTGTGCGTGGTCGTTATGTACAATTGAGAGCCACTCGTATGGTTGTTTCTGGCGAGAAGATAGCTTACCAGCAGATACTTATTAAATAAAAGATAAAAAATAACCTAAATGAAAACCTATATGAAAAGAAGTGTTGTAACAGCCGCCATAGTATGTGTGGCGAGTGTGACAATAGTGGCGCAGAAGAAAGCGCCTTACCGTGATGCATCGTTGCCTGTGGCGCAACGTGTGAGCGACTTGTTGTCGCGAATGACTCTCGAAGAGAAAGTGGGACAACTACGTTGTACGCTGGCTTGGAATTATTATGATATCAACGGTAACAAGGTAACGCCATCGGCATCGTTTAAGAAAGATATAGCCGAAGGAAATATCGGCATGTTATGGGCTACATATCGGGCAGACCCCTGGACACAGAAATCGCTACTTAATGGTCTTACGCCCACGCTGGCAGCAAAGGCAGGAAATGCCTTGCAGCGGTATGTGATAGAGAATACAAGGTTGGGAATACCCCTTTTCTTGGCCGAAGAAGCCCCTCACGGCCATATGGCTATTGGTACTACGGTATTCCCCGTAGGACTGGGTATGGCGGCAACATGGTCTCCGACCACCGCCGAAAAAGCAGGCGCTGTAACGGCCAAGGAAGTCCGCTTGCAGGGTGCTCACATAAGCTACGGCCCTGTACTTGATATCTCGCGAGACCCTCGCTGGTCGCGTGTAGAGGAAAGCTATGGTGAAGACCCTGTGCTTACTGGTGAAATGGGCGCTGCCATTGTGCGCGGACTGGGTGGCGGCAATTTATCATCACCGTATGCCACGTTGGCCACGCTGAAACACTTTATAGCCTATGGTACTACCGAGGGCGGACAGAATGGAAACCCATCGATAGTGGGCGAACGCGACTTGTTACAAAGCTTCTTCCCACCCTTCAAGAAAGCGGTAGATGCAGGTGCTCTTTCGGTAATGACATCGTATAATTCGCTTGATGGGATACCTTCGAGCGCAAGTGGATATCTATATAACGATATATTGCGCAAACAATGGGGATTTCGTGGTTTTGTAGTCTCAGACCTCTATAGTATCAATGGTATATGGGAGACCCACCATGTAGCCAAAACATTACAGGAGGCTGGTGTAATGGCACTCTGTGCTGGTGTTGACGAGGACCTTGGTAGTACTGCTTATGCTCCACTTGCAGATGCAGTAAAGAAAGGGCTTGTAGACGAGGCTGTTATAGACACGGCATGTGCCCGTATACTGCGTTTAAAGTTTGAAATGGGGTTGTTTGAGCATCCTTATGTAGATGTCAAGGCTGCCTCTGAGGTAGGTTGCGCAGCCAATGCAACAGTGGCTTTGGATGCTGCCCGTCAGACAATTACGCTGCTGAAGAATAATAACAATGTATTGCCGCTTAGTCGTAATCTGCGTGTGGCCGTTGTAGGTCCAAACGCCGACAATGTGTATAATATGTTGGGCGACTATACCGCTCCACAGCCCGACGGAAAGGTGAAGACGGTGTTGGCGGGTATTAAGGCCAAACTTTCTGCCAACCAGGTAGAGTATGTCAAAGGTTGTGCAGTACGCGACACCAATAATACCGATATTCCCGCAGCTGTTGAGGCCGCACGCCGCGCTGATGTGATAGTGGCAGTAGTGGGAGGTTCAAGTGCCCGCGACTTCAAGACCAATTACAAGGCTACAGGAGCAGCAGAGATCGATGTCAACTCGGTAAGCGATATGGATAGCGGCGAAGGATACGACCGTGCCACGCTCTCATTGTTAGGACGACAGTTGCAACTACTTCAGGCCCTGCGACAAACAGGTAAACCGCTGCTAGTGGTGTACATCGAGGGAAGGCCGCTTGACAAGAATTGGGCTGCAGAGAATGCCGATGCGCTTCTTACTGCTTACTATCCAGGACAAGAGGGCGGTACGGCCATAGCCGATGTGCTCTTTGGTGACTATAATCCTGCCGGCCGTCTGCCTGTATCGGTTCCCGTAAGCGTGGGACAGTTGCCAGTATATTACAACAAGCGCGCTCCCAAGGCTCATAACTATGTAGAAATGTCGGCCGCTCCGCTCTATGCTTTCGGTTACGGTCTGAGCTATACTAAGTTTGCTTATAGTAATCTTTCTATAACTAAGAAGAATGGTGCGTATGCAGTATCTTTCGACGTAAGCAATGTAGGCGACCGTGATGGTGAAGAGGTGGCTCAGCTCTATCTGCATGACAAGGTGGCAACGGTATCGCAGCCCATAATGCAGCTGAAGCGATTCGATCGTGTACTCATTCGCAAGGGCGAAACACGCCACTTGGAATTCACACTCAATGATGAAGATTTGGCCATTATAGACCGCAATATGAAGAGTGTGGTAGAGCCTGGAGAGTTTGACGTTATGGTAGGAGGTTCGTCAGACAACCTTCCTCTGCGCGGTGTGCTTACAGTAGAATAGCTATATGGCGGCTTGCTTGCGTAATTCAGCATATTTCTTATCTGTAATAATAATATGAAAGTAAATATAAACGATACATGGGCTGAAAAACTTGGCAACGAGTTTGAACAACCGTATTTCGCCCAGCTTGCCGACTTTGTGCACAGTGAGTATGCTTCTCAGGTATGTTATCCTCCGGCTCGACTCGTGTTCAATGCCTTCAATCTCTGTCCTTTTGACAGAGTTAAGGTGGTTATTATAGGACAAGATCCTTATCATGAGGAGGGACAGGCTATGGGACTCAGCTTCTCGGTGCCCGATGGGGTGGCCATGCCACCTTCGCTGCAGAATATATTTAAGGAGATACAGGCCGACATGGGTACACCCATGCCATCGACGGGCAATCTTACGCGATGGGCCGAACAAGGCGTGCTGCTGCTTAATGCTACGCTTACCGTGAGGGCTCATCAGGCAGGAAGTCATCAGCGCCGGGGATGGGAGAAATTTACGGATGCCGCAATAAGCAAGCTTAATGCCGGCAGAGAGCATTTGGTGTTTATCCTTTGGGGCGGATATGCTCGGTCAAAGGCAAGTCTCATAGACAAGCAACGTCACTTAGTTCTTGAGTCGGTACACCCCTCGCCACTTTCGGCCAACCGAGGAGGATGGTTTGGTAATCACCATTTCTCTCGTTGTAATGACTATTTGGTAAAAAATGGCATGGAAGCCATAAAATGGTAAGGACAATGGACCAACTACACATATTGCAGATAGGAAATGTATTTGTTTCGCCTGATATCTTTACGGTAAAATTCTGTTGCGACTTAGATGTATGCCACGGGGCTTGCTGTATTGAAGGCGATGCAGGTGCACCGGTGACTCTCGACGAAATAGCCCTTTTAGAATCTTCGCTCGACAGTGTATGGAACGAGCTTTCGGCTTCTGCTCAGGCGGTGATAGACCGTCAGGGTGTGGCTTATGCCGACCGTGACGGCGACCTTGTTACCAGTATTGTGGGAGGGAAAGATTGTGTGTTTACCTGCTATGAAGGTGATATGTGCCTTTGTGCTCTCGAGCGTGCCTATCGTGCAGGGCGTTGTGGTTTCGTTAAACCCATATCGTGTGCACTTTATCCCATTCGTGAAAAAACTTTTCCCGATGGGTCGGTAGGACTCAATTATCACCGTTGGCGTATTTGTCAGTGTGCAGTAGAGAAAGGAAAACAAATGGATATGCCTCTTTACCGCTTTCTTGAAGGACCGCTTACGCGCCGTTTTGGTAAAGAGTGGTACGAAGAATTATGTGGAGTGGCCGAAGAACTAAAAGCGCAGAACCTTATTTGATTCTGCGCTTTTAGTTTAATGGGCGGGGAAAATATAGCCCCCCTTAATTTATGGAATTAGTATCGTCAAGTTCTTCGGTATTCTGTAGGCGAAAGACCTACATGTTCTTTAAAGTATTTTCCCATAAAGCTCTGGCTGGGGAAATTCATATCTTGAGCTATCTGCTTGATGCTCTTGCGCGAGTTTTTAAGTTGTACCCGTAATTCCATTATTACATAGTTGTCTATCCACTCGTTGGGAGTGCGCTGGCTGGCCTGTTTAATACACTCAGACAAGTATTTGGGCGTGATGCAGAGTTGCATACCGTACCAGCTTACACGCCTTTCTGTGCGAAAATTTTTCTCTACTAGTGTTATGAAATCGGCAAAAATAGATTCTGATCGGTTCTTTTTGCGATCGTCGCTATTCATGATGCGGTAGATAGTGTTGCCAAGGTCGTATATCATAGTGGCGATAGTCATTCGTGCAACATCGCGTCTAAAGTGATGGTCGGTGCAGTCTATCTTGCTCTTTAGCATTTTGAAGTAATCGCTAAAGGTTTTGGCCTCGCTCTCGCTCAGGGCCGACACAGGGTGGCTACGGGCAAAGAGGAAGAGCGACGATATTTCGTGTACATCTTTTATAATGTCGCTGAAGAATGTGGGCGATATAATGAAACCTATGCCGGTAAAGTCGGTGCTGAAGGTACAGTTGTCTATCACCATGCCAGTACTGGCCACTATTACATCGTTGCGCTTGATGGTGTGCTCCTGTGTGTCAAGCGCATAGCTGGCAGTTCCACTTAGACAGAGGCCTGCCATTACACATTGCATGCGCCGAGGCGTGTTAGGATTTGGTATTCGTGAAAGGTCATCGAATAACAGTATGTCGTTATCGATATGGCTTCCACTGTATTTTTCAAGCGTTGCAGCAATGGTTACTTCTGCAATTTTGTCGTTCTGTATCTTCATAGTTTATTTAGTGGTGTTGGTAGTAGTCTTTGCGACGGTTTAAGACATATCCCTTCTATGTGCTGTATACTTGATGCTTTGAAACCACTGCTAGCGGTTATGCGTATGCGTCGGTAGTACGTGGGCTCTGCCCAGGTGGATATCTGCTCATCGGTCTCACCTCGGCAGATGCGGCTATATCCGTTGATGTTTATGGTATCGCCAGCATGTGTGCCACGTAGGGTTAGGCGTATATATCCGTAGAAGCCTATTCCAAATTCGTATTCGTTGCCTCCGCTGACGTGCTCAGAATAACGTGGGGTTATGATTTTATTTGGTTGCATGGTTGGTGTTAATGGATGCTCTGCTGCATAGCTTAGGGCAAGTCGTGGCCTATTGTATGCCACGGCTGGTATCCAACAGGCTGTGGCTACAGATTGTGTATATCCGCGGTCAGTACGGTCGTTTCCGTTGCGGGGAGTGGTGCGGCAGAGCCATCCGCTGTCGGTTGTATGCGTAAATGGTTTTCCGTTGCGTTCTATGCCGTAGTAGCTTGCGTATATACTTTGGTCTGCAATAGCCAATGACTTTGGGTGGTAGAGTATGGCTATTGTATTTGAGTCGTTGCGAAGGTAACGGGTTATATCTATGGTTGCAGTGATTGCAGAGCTGTTTTCGGTGGTGGTATCTGCAATTTTCATGGTCTCTGTAATCATTGGGGTTATGTTAGATTCGTTAATAAAGACTTTATATCTGCCAGTGGCACTGATAGTTAAATTCCCGCTTATGGGGCGACGCTGGGTAATATAAGTATGACGAAACCAAATGTCGCTTAATGTATCGGCTGTTGAACAGACTATTGCTCCTGTGCCTGCGGTTTGTGCGCTAATGGCTGATTGGCCTATAGCGAGCATGCTAAGAATAGAGATGATAACCTGTAGTATAGCCTTGTTTGTCATTGTCTGCAAATTTAACATTTTTTGTTGGCGTTGCCAAGCTAAGCGAATGATTTCTTGGTGTTATAGCGTGATAGTTCTTGTTTGTAGGTGTGTTTTATATGGAATGCCATGAAGTAGAGCATAAAAAAACACGCCTCTTGTAACAGAGGCGTGTCGTTTTTAGGTAATTGACAGTTGCTTAAGCGTCGATGTTTGCGTATGTGGCGTTCTCTTCAATGAAGATACGGCGTGGTTCTACGTCGTCGCCCATTAGCATTGAGAATATCTCGTCGGCGTCGGCGGCATTCTCTATGGTAACCTGCTTGAGCAGGCGAGTTTCTGGATTCATAGTGGTTTCCCACAACTGTTCAGGATTCATTTCACCAAGACCTTTGTAGCGCTGAGTATGCAAACCTTTATCGCCTTCATCGCCAGCTACGTATTTCTCAATGAACTGCAGACGTTGTTGTTCTGTGTAGCAGTATTCGCTTGCGTTCTTATAGCTACACTTGTACAAGGGAGGTGTGGCTATATACAGGTGTCCGTCTTCTATTACTTTGGGCATAAACCTGTAGAAAAGCGTCATAATAAGAGTATCTATGTGCGAACCGTCTACGTCGGCATCGGTCATTATTATTATCTTGTCGTAGCGCAGTTTGTCAATGTTGGCTTCGCGGTCGTCTTCGCCTTCTACACCGAAGCGTACACCAATACTTTGTATGATGTTCATTACCGATTCGGCTTCGAATACGCGGTGCCATTGTACCTTTTCTACGTTAAGAATCTTACCGCGCAGAGGTAGTATGGCCTGGCGATAACGGTCGCGTCCTTGCTTGGCAGAACCGCCGGCCGAGTCGCCCTCGACAAGGAATATTTCGCAGTCTTTAGGGTCTTTATTAGAACAGTCGGCCAATTTTCCGGGCAGACCACCGCCGCTCATTACGCTCTTGCGTTGTACGCTCTCGCGGGCTTTGCGGGCGGCTATACGAGCTGTGGCAGCCAAAACTACCTTCTCACAGATGCGTTTGGCTTCGGCCGGATGCTCTTCCAGATAATCAGAAAGGGCTTCACCAACGGCTTGCTGTACGGCTCCGGCTACTTCAGAGTTACCCAGCTTGGTCTTGGTTTGGCCTTCGAACTGTGGCTCGGCCACTTTGATAGATATCACTGCGGTTAGACCTTCACGGAAGTCTTCTCCTGCAATTTCTATTTTTGCTTTTTCTATCTGCTTGGATATGGTAGGGTCGTTGTCAGCATAGGCCTTGAGTACACGGGTAAGGGCTGTACGGAAACCGGTAAGATGGGTACCACCTTCTATTGTGTTGATGTTATTTACATATGAGTGTATGTTTTCAGAGTAGTCGGTATTGTACATAATGGCTACTTCGATAGGGATGCCCTGCTTCTCGGTTTTCAAGTATATTACATCGTCAAAGAGGTGGGTACGATGGCGGTCTACATAACGTACAAATTCTTTCAGACCGTCTTTGGCGTGGAATACTTCCTGACGGGTTTTACCCTCGGCATCGGGTCTAAGGTCGGTAAGGGTAATGCGTATGCCTGCGTTGAGGAAAGCCAATTCTCGCATACGGCGAGCAACAATGTCCCACTGGAATACAGTGGTGGTGAAGATAGTTCCGTCAGGCCAAAACTGCTGGCGTGTACCCCGCTTATCTGTCTCACCAACTACCTTGACAGGATAGAGAGGTTTGCCCTTTTCGTATTCTTGTTGGTAAATCTTGCCATCGCGGAATACTTGTGAAAGCATATGGGTAGAAAGGGCGTTGACGCAGCTTACGCCTACTCCGTGCAGACCACCGCTCACCTTGTACGAACCCTTGTCAAACTTACCGCCAGCGTGGAGTACGGTCATTACTACCTCTAGGGCCGATTTGTGTAGCTTTTTGTGCTCGTCTACTGGAATACCGCGTCCGTTGTCTTCTACGGTTACCGAATTGTCTTCGTTGATGGTTACTTCTATATCTGTACAATAGCCTGCCATGGCCTCGTCGATAGAGTTGTCTACCGTTTCGTTGATAAGGTGATGCAGACCTTTTTCGCTTATGTCGCCGATATACATGGCAGGGCGTTTGCGCACTGCCTCTAGACCTTCGAGTACCTGGATGTTACTCGCCGAATAGCTGTTTTCTGTTTTCTGATTTTCTTCCATTTTATTATGGTACAAGTTTGATTGCAAAGATAGTAAAAATCGTTGACACGTTAAAACTTTAAGCCGATTAATTTGAGGCATTTGCTCAATATTGTGTCGATTATTTCCTGATGCAAAATGGGTGGGTGTGGTAATGTTGTGAAAATGCAGTTTTCGATATGTGTTAGGGTATGCTTTTTGTTAACTTTTATAAGTACTTTTCTTAATGGTTGGGCATAATAAAAAAGGCCACTACTTTTGGTAGTGACCTTTTGGGGTAAAATATGTGGATTCTGTATTATCCCAATTTGCTGATATGCAATGCAAGGCTTGATTTCAAGTTTGCTGCCTTATTCTTGTGGATAATGTTGGTCTTGGTAAGTTTGTCCAACATAGCCTGAATAGTGGGGAACAACTTGACAGCTTCTTCCTTGTCTGTCATGGCGCGCAGCTTACGGACTGCATTGCGCATTGTCTTTGCATAGTATTTGTTGTGCAAAGTCTTCGTTTTTGTCTGACGAATTCTTTTCAGTGATGATTTGTGATTTGCCATCTTATTATACTTCTTTATTTTATTTGTAGTCCCTAGGAGAGTCGAACTCCTCTTTAGAGAATGAAAATCTCTCGTCCTAACCGATAGACGAAGGGACC
>CAVHVH010000029.1:0-18331 GCA_963639385.1 Oscillospiraceae bacterium | reverse complement strand
GTATACAATCCCAAGGTTGTACAAGCTACAATGGGTAGTATTGCACATGTCAACATAAAATATGTTGATTTATTGTCCTTTCTCAAACAAATTCCCAACCAAATACCCGTTTATGGAACATTCCTTGATGGCGAAGATATTTATCAAAAAGATTTGCAAAGAAATGGTGTTATTATAATGGGTAATGAGGGGAATGGTATTAAGCCGTCTATAGCAACTTTAATAAACGAACGATTGCTTATTCCTAATTTCAACAAAGAACAAAAGAACGCCGATAGCCTTAACGTAGCTATTGCAACTGCTATAACCTGTAGTGAATTTAGAAGGAGATATAAATATGGGAAAAAATAACTTATATGTAAACAGAAGTATTTCGGCATGTTTAAAAGATGCAACAACAATGTTTCTCAATAATTTATCGAATATATTAAAAAAAATGTGGGTACCCCAATTATTTATATCCATCTTTTTTACTTGTATTATTCTGTCTTTTACTCCTAATAAGCAATTATACGATTGGAGTACTACCCATGGGTTATTGTCTTTTTTTATACTGATTGCAAGCTACATAGCTTTTTTCTTTTGTATGTTATGGAGTATGGCCAAATCTTATATGTTCATGAATGGAACATCTTTTAAAGGTAGCTTAAAGCGTTGTACAACTCCATTTATCCTATTCCTTGTCCTTAGTTATTTAATATTTAGTTGCGTTTTTGGGAATATACATAAATGGATAATTTCAGGAATTGTAACATTGCACATTTCGGCTGAAATGACAGATATTTTAACTTGTGCAATTTCTTGTTTAACAGTAATAATAATAGCTAGTGTCATAATACCTTTTCAATATGCACTTACACATTATATTTTGGATACTAATGTAAAATTATACAACGTTTTCAAAAAAGAATACGTAATAGGTTTGCATTATTGGGGGTTCTTATTTTTATCTGCCCTAATGACAACTTTAATTATAGCCATTCTTTCTAGTGTAATAGTGATGCCGCTTGTTATTATATTATTTGCTAACATCAGCAACACATATGGCATAATTAACGGGGATACCGATGGAGTGCCAAACTATTTTTACATATTGGTAATCATTACATCAATTATGTGCACATTTATCATTTTGCATCTTTTTCTCTGGCAGCTATATGTCAATTGTTATATATGCGGTACCATAAAAATACGATACAAAGAAAGAAATAATCATGAAAAAATAGTAAATCAATATGAAACAACAAAGAATACTATTCATTGATAGAGATGGGACGCTAATCAAAGAACCTTATGATGAGCAGATAGATTCTTTTGAAAAGCTTGAATTTGTACCAGATATATTTAAAAACCTTAGATATATCAAAGAAAATCTTGATTATAAACTTGTTATGGTAACTAATCAAGATGGTCTTGGTACTCCGGCATTTCCAAAAGAAAAGTTTTGGCCAATTCATAATTTTTTACTAAAGTCTTTAGAGGGAGAAGGTATTATTTTTGATGCTCAACATATAGATTGTCATTTTCCTAAAGACAACTCTCCAATGAGAAAGCCTGGAACAGGAATGCTTGTTGAGTATATTAACAACCCTGACTATGACATCTTGAATAGTTATGTAATCGGTGACCGAGAAACCGACAGACTCTTGGCCAACAATTTGGGATGTAAGGCTCTTATCTTGGGAGATGATTGTCAAACATGGAATGAAATAACTGAAATATTATTAGGTGGAGAGCGAGTTGCAGAATGCACACGTTGCACAAAAGAAACTAATATCTATATCCAAATAAACATTGATGGTAAAGGAAAAAGTGACATAGATACAGGTATTGGCTTTTTTAACCATATGCTTGAGCAAATTGCGAAACACGGCTCCATTGACTTAACGATAAAAACTAAAGGAGATTTGTTTGTGGACGAGCATCATACTGTTGAAGATACTGCAATTGTATTAGGCAATTGCATCCAAAAAGCCTTAGGAAATAAGCGAGGAATAGAGCGATATGGTTATGTACTCCCCATGGATGATTGTCTCTGCCAATTAGCACTTGATTTTGGAGGAAGGCCATGGTTAGTTTGGGATGCTCAATTTAAACGAGAGAATATAGGTGATATGCCAACAGAACTTTTCTTCCATTTTTTCAAAAGTTTAAGCGATTCTGCAAAAATGAATCTTAACATCAAGGCAGAAGGTACCAATGAACACCACAAGATAGAAGGAATTTTCAAAGCTTTTGCTAGAGCCCTTAAAATGGCTGTTCATCGAGACATATTTCACTATGATTTGCCTAGTACTAAAGGAATGCTATAAGAAACAAAATGGACCGATTATGGAATTGTAACTATATAAAGGTAATGATTACCAACTTTATGTTGTATTTTGCCTTTTATCTACTAACTCCACTATTACCAATATATCTTAGTGAAAATTACAATGCGACAAAAGATACTATTGGAATAGTGTTATCTGGATATACAATTGCGGCACTTGTGATACGCCCATTTAGTGGTTTTTTGGTAGATTCTTTTGATAGAAAACATATCTTGTTGATATTTCTTACCCTATTTACAGCTTGTTTTGCAGGATATATAGTTGCAGGAACGTTATTGGTATTTGCTATTATTCGTACAATTCATGGGGCTCCTTTTGGAGCGGTAACGGTGGCAAATTCAACTTGTGCTATTGATGTACTCCCTTCTTCACGGCGAAATGAGGGGATTGGTTATTATGGTTTAAGTAACAATCTAGCAATGGCCATAGCACCGTCATGTGGTATATATATATATCATCTTACTCAAGATTTCAAATGGCTATTTACTATTGCATTGGTTTCAGCTATGATGGGGCTTATAGTGTCTTCTTCTATAAAATTACACAAAGAGCGACTGCAACTTCCTGCTAAAAGGAAAATTTCTTTAGACCGTTTTTTTCTGACAAAAGCATGGCTCTTAGCTATTAATATAGCATTGTTCGGTTTTTGTTTTGGCGTGTTAAGCAACTATTTGGCTATTTATAGCAAAGAAAAATTAGGAATAACAGATGGAACAGGAACCTATTTTATGCTTCTGTCGTTAGGTTTGCTTTTTTCTCGTCTACAGGGTGCCCGAGCATTACGGAATGGTTACATAACACGTAATGCTGCCCACGGAATGCTTCTATCTCTCCTTGGCTACATATTGTTTGCTGCAATACCTACTTCATGGGGGTATTATGGTTCTGCTATTTTAATTGGACTTGGTAATGGACATATGTATCCTGGATTTTTAAATATGTTTATAAATATTGCCCAACATAATGAAAGGGGTACGGCCAATTCTTCGATTTTGACATCTTGGGATTTAGGATTCGGAATGGGCATCTTACTGGGCGGTTTAATTGCAGAAATATTCAGTTATTCTACTGCTTTTTGGACAACTGCAGCATGCAAGCATTGGGCACGTTACTTTTTTTCTCATCGGCTCGTATTTTTTTTTTTAAAACATAATTTAAACCCCAAAATATACTAATTTTTATCATAAAGTAATAGGCTGGCATTTTAATGGAATGCCAGCCTATTTTGAATTCAACAGATATCTGCCAAAGATTAATCAGTTAAAATAATAGAGGAATGTAGCAACGCCTTCAAGGGCAGGTTTACGTTGGCCTTCAATTTCTATTTTAAAGGCAATACTAGCTTTACATATACCTCTTAAATTGGCTATTTCTTGGAGTCTTGTCGTCATGCGCAGACGGCTACCTACAGGTACTGCTTGTCCGAAGCGCATCTTATCCATACCATAGTTGACAAGCATTTTCAAATTGTTTACTTTAATAATTTGCTCCCAAAAATGAGGTAAAAGAGAAAGTGTAAGGTAACCATGTACGATAGTATTCTTATAAGGGCTATCAGTCTTAGCTCGTTCTACATCAACATGAATCCATTGGTAGTCAAGTGTTGCATCGGCAAACTGGTTGATACGTTCTTGATCAACGGTAAGCCATTCAGATGTGCCAATTTCTTCTCCTAAATGAGAGGCAAACTCTTCATACGAATTAATTTCTAACATAATGTATTGTTAATATTATATTTATGTATTATTTCTTTCTTCTATTTTTTTGTGTGTTGGTTTTGGGCGATGAACTAGAAACTTTTATGGTTTTTGGGGGCTTGTTTGCCTCATAATATTTTAAAGCTTCAGGCATTTCTTGTTGTAAAGCTGCAATTCGTTTAGCATCTGACGGATGGTCAGAAAGGAAATCACTTTGATTGGTGTTGGTTCCACTCGACATGCGTTGCCAAAAAGGTATTGCTTCTTGTGGGTTATAGCCTGCCATGGCTGCGAAAATAAGTCCTATGTGGTCGGCTTCGGTTTCGTGATCACGACTATATTTCAGATTGCGCAACTTTAATCCTTGTTGAGCAAACAACGCCGCATAACTACCTACATTAGAGGACGTTGCTGCATTCAATACTCCACTAAGAATCTGAGTGCCATATTGTTGCTTGATTTGTTTTGTCATTTGCTCAGCACTGTGTTTGCATACAGCATGCGCTATTTCGTGGCCCAATACAATGGCCAATGCATTCTCGTTTTTGGTATATGGTAGTAAACCTTCATAAACAACAATCTTTCCCCCAGGTAGACAAAATGCGTTGGCACTTTTGTCCTGAACCAAATTAAATTCCCAACTATATTCTGTTAATTCTGAAGCCAATCCATTGTTTTTTAGATAATTTTCAACGGCAGAAGCGAGTTTTTTTCCAACTTTTACCACCATTGCTGTATTAGTTGTGTTGGTTGATTTCTTAGCCGACTGCATATACTGGGTATATTCTTTATTGCTAAGACTCATTATTTCTTGATTAGATACCAACAAATTTTGTTTGCGACCAGTAATAGGCACTGTACGTGTTGTACCGCATGCAGCTAACAAAGCTACAGCCCATATTAATAATAAAATTTTAACCTGTTTCATAAAACTTATTTCTTAAACTTTCACAAAAGTATATATTTCGTTCGAATATGCCAAGAAAAATATTGTTTTCGACAAAAATAGAGGAGAACATATGACCTCCGTCAAACTTCTCCCCTACACTATTATACAAAACATTATGATCACTGTGGTTACGATCAAACTTTCATTTGTTGGCAAAGTTACTCAGTTTTACGTTATAACCCAATACCCACAAATGATGATTTTAATGACATATAGAAAATTACGAAATTAATGGCGTATTAGTTGCGAACCTGTTGTAAACTTGTTACCTGTATTTATTTGTATAATATATATTCCTCTAGCAATGTTATCAAGCTTAAGCCTATATGTACAAGTATAAGGGGGAAATTGATGTGAGACCACTTTTAACCCATCTATGGAATAAATCGTTGTTGTAAAATTGCTCTGTGGTGCGGTGTCGAATTTCAATTCCACCCCATCTTCAACAGGATATATTGTTATACCTCGTGCTTGATGATTGGATATTTCTGGTATTCCAGTCAATTCTAAAATTTGTAATAAACCTGCATAAGCGTCAATCTCACCATAGCCATAATAATTATTGGGATAATTGAGCGTAAGATCGCGCCTATGGGCTGTGGAAGCCAGTATTTTCCTTATGTCGTTAGGAGAAAGTGTAGGGCAAGCTTCAAGCCATAATGCTATAGTTCCCGCTACAGCAGGGGTGGACATAGATGTTCCCGAATTATAGTTCCAAGCATAGATACGACCGCCAAAGTCAAAATGCTCTTTATCAGAATTAACAACATCCCATGCTTGGGGATGATGTTCCAAATAATAACTGCTATATGCTGAAACAATATTAGTTCCCGGAGCCATTACATCGGGTTTGATACGTTCGTCAAAGGTTGGCCCCACAGATGAAGTATAAGTGCGTTCGCCATTATGCCCCATATCATAAACGCGGTGAACTCCAAGATAGGTGTAAATATCTTGGCGATAGGCTGTAGAACCAACACAGATAACAGCTGGTGCGCTTGCCGGAGAAGCGATACTGTGGCTATATTCGCCGGCAGAAAGATCTGAATTGATGTCATTAACAACTAACCTTCCACTACCTTTATAAAAACTAATGTCTGTACCTTTGCCCACAATTTCAACAGACAGTTGGTGATCGGTAGCATGTTGTATACTTACATCCATCACAATATCGGTTGCCTCATAAGCTGACAGATAAGTACATGCCATTACATTCATGCCATTCCAATCTTTTACATACAAAGTATCTATACCTGGTTGTTGCGATGAAATACAAAGTGTATCATTAGATTCTCCATAACAAACCAAACGTATGTCAAAATGTCTGTCACCTTTAACTGTAAATGATATGCAACCATTTTCTGCTTGAATAAAGCTTCCAATGCTCTGCAGGTTGGAAGGCTTATGAAAATAAGTTTTATTCAATCCATCGTTGCCTGCAGAAGCTACAAGAATACGTCCTGGTCCAACAAGTGAATCGAGTACTTGATAATATAAGCGGTCATCGCCACGGAAATCTTGACTAGACCCTTCACTAAACGATATTACACAGGGCAATCCACGTTCAGAAGCGTAATCAAAAATATATTTGAATCCTAGTGCATCCATAGCATACGTATAAAGATTCACCCGGTCTGGAGATATCATTGAAGCATTATTGCTTGTTGCGTTGGCGACTAAACATATATTGCTTTCATAAGCTATACCACGAAATGGAGTCCTATACCCATTACCGGCGGCTATTCCTGCAGTATGAGTTCCATGGGTTTGGTCGTTGCCATCTCGCGAATGACAAGTTGCTAAGACAGAATCGCCGTAATAGGTGGCGCCCACCGGAACAGAACCATCATCATTAGCCAACATATCCCAAACTGCAGAGATGCGGCAACGCTGGTTGAGAGTGTCAAGGAATGTAGGATGAGTGTAGTCAAATCCAATGTCTTGAATTCCTATTACTACCCCCTTTCCTGTAAATGCTTGTGGAAGGGACTGCGAATGGTAAACATCGTTGGCCCTTAGAATAACTGCCATCGTATCAAGGGTAGTACGTTGTGAGCTATTGGCTTCAATACGCTTAACTTGTGATAGTGAAGACAAAGTAAGAATATTTTTAATAGGGATACGTGCAATATGTATATTGCCAAATTTAGCAAGTGATTCCCCCCCGTAATTGGTTAAGATTGCTTCTCCATCATCATCTATTTCAATAAAGGCGCATACCCAAGAGTTGTTAGCCTGTGTTTTGGGGGCTTTGGAAATACTAGTATGGTTACCAAGAGTCAATCTACGCACCATAGACGACATTTTGGTATAATCTAGATGTTGGGCAAACGTAGTTGTTACAACAATATTAGAAAACAAAACTATGAATAGTATCTGTTTCATGTTACAAAATAACTGAAAATAAATGAGCAGTCCAAATTAAACTTGAAAAAAAAGAAAAGTTCCTAATGTAACCCTTTGTTTTTTTGTAAATTTGCAGAGAATTTGAGTAAAATGCATTTATAGTTGGCTCGTACCGACTCTTTATGGATGACTCTATAAATTAGCTATAGCAGATATCGAGATTATTTTCAAATTAGAAGCACAAATGATAATGAAACAAAATGATGGTTATTTTTTGAACCACCTTATATTCTATTATTTGTGATATTAAATATTGTAGTATATTATAAAAGATCATAAACAAACGACACATAAAAATGGAACAAAAAGACAACCTATATATCAGCGTAGCCTACAAGCTATATGATATTACCGACAACAAACAAAAACTTATAGAAGAGACTTCGGAAGATAAACCATTTGTATTCATAAGTGGATTCGGCACTACCCTTGAAGAGTTTGAAAACAATCTCGTAGGATTGCAAAAAGGGTCTACTTTTGATTTTATACTGCCACCCGATAAAGCTTATGGTGAGTATGTGACTTCTCGCGTGGTAGAATTAGATAAACAAATTTTCACAATAAACGGAAAATTTGATACTACGAATATTTATCCTAATGCGATAGTTCCCCTACAAAATGAAGACGGCAACCATTTCCTAGGGCGTGTGGTGAGTATAGGAAAAGATAAAGTATGTATAGATCTTAACCATCCTCTTGCTGGCATGACTCTCAATTTTAAAGGAAATATACGTGAAAATCGTCTAGCGACTAATGCAGAGATTGAGCAAATGGCCCGAATTTTAAGTGGAGAGGTCGGATGCGGAGGTCATTGCAGTGGTTGCGGAAGTCATTGCAGTGATGGCTGCAATGGTTGCGGCAACGAGCACTGCGAGCAATAATTTAGCTACACTCTACAAAACCACACAATATGAGCAATACTATAGGAAACATACTGCGTCTCACTACTTTCGGGGAAAGTCATGGTGATGCTATTGGAGGCGTAATTGATGGCTTCCCGGCTAATATAAACATTGACTTGGATTTTATCCAACAACAATTAGATAGGCGTCGCCCTGGTCAGAGCCAAATAACTACACCACGTAACGAATATGATCGGATACAAATCCTCAGTGGTGTATTCGAAGGAAAATCGACCGGCGCTCCTATTGGTTTTATCGTGAATAATACTAACCAGCATTCGCAAGATTATGATAATATGCGCAATATCTTTCGGCCTTCACATGCCGATTACACCTACTATAATAAATATAAGATACGTGACTACCGAGGCGGAGGCCGTTCTTCGGCAAGAATTACTATAAGCCGTTGTGTGGGGGGGGCGTTTGCCATGCTAGCACTCTGTAAACTAGGCATAAGTATAAAGGCATATACTTCACAAGTAGGTCCAATAGAATTAGAACGTGATTATCATAAATATAATCTTGATATTATAGACAACAATGCTATAAGATGTCCAGACCCCAATAAGGCGGTTTTAATGGAAAAACTCATTATGCAAGTTAAACAAGACGGAGACACTATTGGTGGAGTAATAACCTGTATAATAAAGGGGTGTCCCATAGGACTTGGCGAACCCGAATTTGGAAAATTACAAGCTCAATTAGCTAGTGCTATGCTGAGTATCAATGCTGCTAAAGGATTTGAATATGGTGATGGATTTGATCTCGCATTCCACAAAGGAAGTGAAGTTAATGACATATTTGGCAATAACACAAGTGCTTGCACAACTTTGACCAATCATAGTGGAGGTATACAAGGGGGTATAAGCAATGGAGAAGACATATTCTTTCGGGTGGCATTCAAGCCCGTAGCAACCTTGCTTAAGTCACAACCTACGATAGACATTAATGGTAATTCAACAGTTATTAAAATAAATGGCAGACATGACCCTTGCGTATTGCCGCGTGCAGTACCTATTGTAGAGTCAATGGCGGCTATGGTGATTCTTGATAACTTCTTGGTTAATAAAACAACACATCTATAGAAATAAGTTAGAGTGTGCGTGTGTACTTAAAAGGATTTTAAGGTATCAAGGTGATTTTTCCATTCTTGGTAGCCTCGAAATAGGGAGGCTCTTCGCGTAGCGTAATATCATCATAGACAAAATCCGCATAAATGGTATCTTGGCCATCAGGTAACACTAAGCCTATTTTCCCTTGTTTCTGAGCTATAACAGGCATTGTACGCAAATCATCAACATATACATATGGAGTACGTAGAAAATCATATTGGGCTTTCAATAAAATAGTGCCCTTATGATCTAAAATTCCGTATTTTCCATCTTCTTCATATATGCGATGGTATTTAATGTATTTGTTTTTAATACGATTGATGTATGAATTTACGCGTTGTTTGTCATTGATGATTTCAAGCATATAACTAAATGTATCACAATAGTTTGCAACGGCACGAGCAAGTACGATTTTAAAATCTAACCCGTCAAGAACTTTGCGGTTGAGATCTATATACCGTGCAATGGCTTCTTCTCGTTGCTCGGTATCTAAATTAGCCAATTGTTCTTCAAAACGCAACATCATATTTAGTGTGCCAGACATTCCTTTTATATAACGATGTATTTGTCGCATCATCTCTAAGCAAACAAATTTGTCTATTTGACGTTGCTCTATAGTATCACAATAGTTCTTTTCAAAATTATCTTGCGTAATCATAATATCTATCTTATTTGAAAAATACTCTTATTTATGTTTAATCTTTAGGTCTGGTATCTTGATAATTTGTCCTTCTTTTACATCCTTAATACCATTGAATGCTTCAACATAGCATTCCATGCCAGCACCTAGATAATACTTACTTATTGATGACAAAGTTTGACCAGCACGTACCTTAACAGTTGTTCTAACTCCTATTATGCGATAGGCACCTGTTCGTACTCGAGCATCATTATCATATTGGGTTGCAAGAGATTTACAATTTGCGTCGTGTTTTGCTGACGTTTTTTTTGTAGAATCTTTTTGGCATTTTTCTTTTTCTGTTTTTGGGGCAGTATTTGAACTGTTAGCGATGTGCTTAATTTTTGTAGGAATTTTGGCCGATCCATGAATTTTATTGGCAATAATTGGCTTTTCTTCTTCAGAAGTTTTTATATTAGGAAAAATATAAATTAGACCACCTATAATAATCAGTATACATGTAATAATACCTATAGCAACTATATGGATTATTCGGTGCGCATATTTCAATTGTTTTCGTAACAATTTATTGGACTCGGAAAGTTGTTCGTTTTGTTGATGTAAGATATCATAAAGTATTGTGTTCCTATTTGATGGTACAACCTCATTAGCTGCAACATTCTCATCTGGAGACTTGTCTTCTTCTGCTTGTTTTTTTGTAGATATCCCCAATGTATTAATGGGAGTATCTGTTGATTTTTTATGTGTTTCGTTTGTTATTTCAGAGTCATTGGACTGATGAACATTGTTTGTATCTGAAGGCTGAGGAGAATTAACATCTTGAGAAGCATCAGGAATAATTACTTGTTCTGTAGAATGTAGTTCTATACTTGAACCATCTTCAGCATCTTCGCTTATAGATTCTGAGAGGGTTGATGCAGCTTGGTCTATAGCGGAGAAATCAACACCATCGTTCAGTACCACTGTATCAAATTGGGCAAAAGGACGATTTACCAAATCGCGCATAGTTCCATCTGGAACAAATGATATTTTTTCTCGACTGGCTAACTCTATTGTTTCTCCGGTATTGACGTCAATACTTTTTCGGGCACTAACAGTTATTATTTTAAAGGTGCCAAATCCTTTAATCTTGACATTTTTTTCTCTACCGAGACTTTCCTTTAAAATATCAAAGAAATTCTCAACAAAAGCAAGGGCTGTCTCGCTATCAAGATTGCGTTTGTTGGCAAGTGACTTTGCTAATTCATTAATACTAGATTTGGTCATTGCTTGTCCCTTCCATTTTTTAATTGTTCTTTTACGGATGTGGCAGGCTTGAAACCTAAAACTAGTTTTGGTGGAACAAGCATACGTTTACCAGAGAATGGATTTACAACAACCCGTTCCATACGTTTCTTGACTTCAAACGTACCGAATAACGGAATGTTTAACATATCACCTCCGCTAAATCGATTGGTCATTTCATCTATAAGTGAATTGGCTAATCGTTGGGTATCGGCCTGAGTAAATCCGCTGCGTAAGGACAAGGCTGTTATAAATTCTTTATTGTTCATAAATTTCTCCGTACAAATCAAATTCGCTAGAATCAGTAATTTTAACTTTATAAAAACGACCAACACGTAAATGACGAACTGCCGAAACAAGAACTTCTGGGTCTACTTCAGGCGAACAGAATTCTGATCTGCCTACATAATATTCCCCGTCTTTTCGGTCTATGACAACTTCCATTATACTACCGATTTTGCTTGCTTCTAGTTGCTCGCTAATATCTTGTTGTATTGCCATAAGTGTTGATAATCGTCTCTCTTTAATTTCTTGGGGGACATCGTCTGCATAATGTGTTGCACTGTATGTGCCTTCCTCCTCTGAATAGGCGAAAGCACCCATGCGCTCAAATCGAGCCCAACGAACAAAATCAACCAATTCTTGAAAATCGTTATCTGTTTCTCCCGGAAAACCTACCATAAGTGTGGTGCGAAGATGGATTCCGGGTATGTGTTCACGAATAGCTTTGATTAGTTCTATAGTTTCTTGTTTGGATACATGTCGGTGCATACGTGTAAGCATATGGTCTGAAATATGCTGTAAGGCAATATCAAGATATTTGCAGATGTTGGTATGCCGAGCCATAACATCTAATAATTCCATGGGGAATTGATTGGGATAAGCGTAATGAAGTCGTATCCATTTTACGCCTTTTATATTGGCAATATCCTCAATTAAATCTGCTATATGTCTCTTCCCGTCAAGATCAACTCCATAGTATGTCAATTCTTGGGCAATAATCTGAAATTCTTTGACACCATTTTTCACCAAGGATTTAATTTCGTCTAAAATCTCGAGTTTTGTACGTGAATGGTGCTTTCCTGTGATAATAGGTATTGCACAATATGCACAATGTCGGTCGCATCCTTCTGCAATCTTTACATAAGCATAATGATGTGGTGTGGTAAGATGACGAGCAAGGCGTTTGGAAGAAATGTTTAATATGTCTATATTGTCTGCTTTACCTAAGTCGGTAACTAACTGATTAAAATTGAACTTTCCATAAAATTTGTCAACTTCGGGGATCTCTGCTTCAAGTTCACTTTGATAACGCTGAGATAGACATCCCATAACAAACAATTTGGATAGATGCCCCAGTTGTTTGCGTTTGGCAAATTCCAAAATCATGTTTATACTTTCTTCTTTTGCATCACCGATAAAGCCGCATGTATTTATTATTGCAATCTCTCCAGAAGGATTTTTAGAATCGTGTGAACAGTGATAACCATTGTTTTCCAACCGTCGTATAAGGCATTCTGAGTCAACAAGATTCTTGGAACACCCCATGGTAATAATATCTATATGATTTTTCTTCACAATGTTATAATGGGTTACTTGAATAAAGAGTCTACAAATTCTTTACGATCAAACAGTTGTAAGTCTTCAATCTTTTCTCCAAGGCCTATAAATTTAACTGGAACTTTTAATTGATCAGATATTCCTATTACTACACCGCCTTTTGCTGTTCCGTCAAGTTTAGTAATAGCGAGACTTGTTATTTGGGTGATTGCACTAAACTGTTTTGCTTGTTCGTAGGCATTTTGACCTGTGCTTCCATCCAATACTAACAATACTTCATCAGGAGCTTGAGGCAGAATTTTTTTCATTACGTTTTTTATTTTCTTTAGCTCGTCCATCAAGCCAATTTTGTTATGTAGCCTTCCTGCGGTATCAATAAGAACAACATCCGCGCCATTCGCCTTGGCGCTTTGCAATGTGTCAAAGGCTACTGAAGCAGGGTCTGCTCCCATTTGCTGTTTGATGACGGGAACCCCTACTCTATCTCCCCATATCTGCAATTGTTCTACAGCAGCGGCACGAAATGTGTCAGCTGCTCCGAGATAAACTTTTTTCCCTGCTTGCTTAAATTGGTATGCCAATTTTCCTATAGTTGTAGTTTTTCCTACGCCATTTACACCAACAACCATAATCACATAAGGTTTGTGATCGGTTGGTAGCTCCCAATTGTCAAAATTATGTTCTCCATTTTCAGCAAGTAAAGTAGCTATTTCTTCACGGAGAATCGAATTCAATTCTGATGTAGAAACATACTTATCACGGGCTACACGATGCTGTATACGTTCAATGATTTTAATAGTTGTATTGACACCGACGTCTGATGTTATGAGAACTTCTTCCAAATCGTCTAGAACATCATCGTCAACCTTGGACTTGCCTGCCACGGCACGTGAGATTTTCTCAAAAACGCTTTGCTTGGTTTTCTGCAATCCATGATCTAACTTTTCAGCTTTCTTTTTGCTAAAAAAATCAAAAATTCCCATGAGTAATAATTTATATATACAATTGCAAAGTTACTGCATTTTTTCTAATTAGGCGAAATAACGCCCAATTTCTTTAACGTTGATTCTTATAAAATAGACGACCGAGATCTAACGCCGTTGATGATTATACTTTGAGCCATCGTGATAATCTCTAACCTTTTTAAGATACAACTATAAATGTCTTTTTATGAATGAAACTTATCTGTGCACAGCAGCCTTTAGGTCATCGTTTTTGATACCATGGCGAACTTTTTTAGTATCAGACTGGCGAAGATTTCCCAAACGATACATTACGGTAATTCCATAATATTGACGTTTTACTTGTTGAGTTGATTGTGTATAGAAATTAGAGTCGTAAGTAGTGCGACTTCGGGTCATCCAACTTCTGAATATGTCAGATGCATTTAGTGTTATGGTGAGTCGGTTGTTCTTTAAGAAAGAACGATTCAAGGAGAAATTGTAGGTTACCAGCGAACTATTCTCGCCTTGTAGCATAATGTCGCGACTACTATATGCTATACGCCCCATAAAACGCAGAGCTGCCGGTAGTTGAATAGAGACGTTGCTACTGAGAAAAGCTTTCCAACCATGATTACGTTGTTGTCGTAATGGGTCTTCTATGTCCAAATATGCAATGTTACCATTGAATGTCCAACTTAATTGCCTAAGCATATTCCAGCGTATGTAGAAATCAAATGAAGAATGTTTTGTATGTCCTATATTAATATAAGTGCTATATACCGAGCCTGGAGATGCATAGTGTTTGCCATTATCAAAATATTCTCCTCCGTCTTTTATGATGCGGCTTACTTGTTCAATGCCATTGTTGAGCATACGGTAAGTAAGCGATAAATTGATATTCAGTTTTCGAGTAAAATTCCCGTAAGTGATGCCAAAGGAGTGACTGCACTCTGCTTCCAAATTCCCATTACCTTGAAAAATGTGTTGTGCATTGACATTATTAAAATATGGATTTAGGTAATAAATGCTGGGGCGCGACAGGCGCATCCCGTAATCCAAACGCAAAGATTGACTACGAGCAATCTTGAAGTTGATTTTCAGCGATGGCACCAAATAGGCATAATGACCAGTGTAGTTAGCATCACTTCCTAAGATGCCAGAGAGATATTGTATATTCTGATACGTGTATTCGTAGCGTGCACCTGGCATTACCGAAATCTTGGAGCCCCGATAAGTATAACTAAGATATGCCGCAAAAATATCATTGCGGTTCTTATAGTGGTTACTGCGCTGAGTATTGTAAAGATACTCGTCATCTTTATCATGGGAATCATATATATCGGAAATACTTTCGTTATTTCGTAGTATGTATTTAATTCCTGTTTCTATAGTTTGATGTTTGTCTAGTGGAGACACATTGTCAATCTGCAATGTATGTTCCAAGCATTGATTGTTGTAGTGGGTATGGTTGTTGTAGAGTTGAAGTTCGTCAACGATATTTTCATTGAGATTGTTTACAATGTCATAATATTGCGTAGTACCTTTTGTCCATTGCGGGTTGGTACTTATTTGGTATGAAAATGTTGATACATTCTGCTTATTTCTTTTACCAATGCGCTGATAATCTAATCCAGCAGTTCCGTTGATAAACGATTGCTTAGACGTGTTTTGCCGTAGATAGGAGTATGCAAACCTATTGTTGATACCCCACATTTCTGTGCTTCCCCATGAGGGTGAACGTTGTTGACTACCCATCCCACTCAATGACAGTGTTAATAACTGCAGGCTATCAATCTCGTAGCTGGCGTTGATATTTGCGAATTCGGTACTACCACGTGATTTTTCTCTATTATAACTAGCCTGGTGTGCTTTGCTTTCTGACACATAATTATATGTTTGGTTATTGTTTCCACCTGTAGGGGTAAATATTCGGTTATAACTTATATAACCATCTATTGAGAATTTATTTATCTTGGTTGTTGTAGAAACACCAGTGTTGAATCCCATGTTGTTTAGGGTCCCATTTACATTGGATAGATGTCCCTCGTATCGGCGTTGCATCACTATATTGATAATTCCACCAATACCTTCAGCATCGTATTTTGCTCCAGGAGAGGATATTACTTCAATACTCTTGATTAGCTGCGCTGGAAGTGAACGTAATATGTCTTTAGGGTGACGCGTAATTGCAGTCCGGCGACCATTCTGTAGAATTAAAAAATTTGTTGTACCATTCATTCTTATATTGCCATTTCCATCAACATCAATTAATGGAACTTTGGATAATATTTCAGATGTCGTCATCGCTTGTGCGTCAGGGTCAGAGGCTACATCGTAGGTAAGTTTGTCAACATCCATTTTCACTAAAGGTTTTTGTGCAACCACTTCTATACCTTTTAAAAGCTTGACATCTGTAGACAAGTATATTTCTCCTAAAGAAACAATGGTATCGGATGGCAAAACCTTGAAATTTAAAGTAGTAGTTTTTTTGCCCAATACAAAAGCGTTAAGCACATAATCACCTGTGTGGGAAACAGAAAAATCAAATTTTCCATTAATATCTGTGACCGCTTTTTTAATAATTTCTTTGGAATTTTGTTTTGCGGTAACTATAATTGTAGCAGCCATTTCAGGTTCGTGGGTAACGTCATCATATATATATCCGATTATTTGATAATTGGCGATTTTAGATGTTTGTCCCCAACTTTGTGCACATATAAAAAACATTGTATATATTGCTATTGCTATTGCCTTATAACTAATATGTGCATATTTTAAGAAAAAAGATGTTTGTAACATGATGATATAGTTAAAATAACATTTTCAATTTAAATCAGCTGACATTAATATGTTTTTTTCGGAATCTTTTTGCGCCAAGCTATATAGTTTATGCCTGTCTACATATATCCTCAACAGAGGTTGGGGACTTTCCATACAATACATGTCCCCTTGTTTGTTGATGCGAAGGATATAACATCTTTGCTTTTTTTCTTTTATAGTTGCATCTTTTACAAGAATATAAACGTAATGTTTACATTGGAAAATATCATTTGTATAGATTCTTGTATCTTCTGTTCTCTCGAAATTTTTATAATTCGTAGGTAAACCATGGCCTATATTTATTTTGTGCAACAAATGTAATTTATTGTCTTTGACATCATATATAAATATTTCACCCGTATAGACAGTGGCATAAACGACAAACTGGTCTATGCTATTATAGGTAAGAAAGCCTTGTCCTACAGTATATTTTTTTCCGATTTCTGTAATATCTTTCAACACACCATCAAAAGGATCCAAACTTTGTAGTAGTTTCCCGTTATTGTCATATAGATTTAAAATATTCGGACTACCAATGATGTCTGCTCCTACAAAGTATTTTCCTGCTTTTACAATATGATCTGTATGTGCAAATATGTTTTGGTATTTGTATATGATAGAATCGGACATGAGGTTGTTTGTGTCATATTCTTCATAGATGCCATTAAAGCATCTTCTGAAAACTTGTAAATTGTGGCCATCCACGTTAATCTCAACACCCCCATTGCCCATGCGAGATAATATACGCGTGGTCAAAGGCTTATTTAGTCTGAACACACTTACTTCTTTCTTGTCATGATGATTATAGCCATAATCAGAAATAAAAAAAGTATCTCCTTTTACAGCAAAACTTCCATTGCCATTAAACTCACGTAGAGTATCTGCCCGTTCGAAGCAAAGTGACAATTGAATCCTATCTTTGATTTTGTCATTATTATTGCAGCCAAAAATAATTTGTATAACTAACAAGTATAAGAACTTTTTCATATCAAAACAATTTTTAGTCAACATAATAATTCCAAATTTGGTTTGTGTATCTAAAATACACAAACCAAATGACATTAATAATAATTTAAAGGAATTGTATCTCCAGTTTCATGTATAAAAATTCCGCAGAATGCTCCAGTACAAGTATTACAACACTGGATATCTCTTGCAGTCGACTGATATACATCATCAGACAGCATACAAGCATTTGCTGCTTCTGATTCGGTCATTTTACAATTGCTCTGTAGAGCATAAACACTAAGGCCAAGTGTTAATAAACACACACTTACAATATAAAATGTTTTTTTCATGTTCTTGTTTTTCAAATTATTAAGTAAATAGTAAAGAGTATATATCATTTCAACTCTCGTTGGCTTTGCCATTTATGTTTTTTAGTTCCTGTCTATCAATAAATCAATTATATTTTTAGGGTTTAACAATACCTTTAATATTAATATCATACGGTGAAGTATTAGTATTGCAAAATATTTTTATATGTTTGTTTACAATACCAGAGTTGACGGCATGATAATTTATTATAATGTGCGATGAGTCTCCGCTCGCAATAGGCTTTTTTTCATAATCTATTTGTATACATCCACAGGTAGTTTTTATATCTTGGATTATAAGGGGCGTTTTTCCAATATTTCGGATAATGACATCCGTTTTTTTTATATCTTTATATGTAATAGTACCC
>CAVHVH010000028.1:0-18358 GCA_963639385.1 Oscillospiraceae bacterium | reverse complement strand
CTGGTTTGTCAAACGAACACGGGCAACCTTTCTCATTGCCGAATTAGGCTTCTTGGGTGTTGTAGTATAGACACGAACACAAACGCCACGACGCTGCGGACAGTTGTCCAGCGCAGGAGACTTGCTCTTGTCTACCAAAACCTTTCTGCCTTTTCTTACCAATTGTTGAATTGTAGGCATAGCTTTACTTTTTTAATTTATATATTTATTTTTGTTATTATCAATCATTTGGGCATGATATACCATGCCGTTTCGGGCTGCAAAGTTACGTTTTTTTTACCAATTTACCTAACTATATATATTATAAAGCTTGTCGGATGCCTAAAATTTAACATTTGGTTATATTTTTTATTTATTTTTCAATGTTGATAAATATGTTTTTGCTGTCCTTTTCGCCTTTTCCATCCCGAAAAAAGATTAAAAAGCATAAGAATTCAATCTCTTTTTACACTTTAGAGCATGCAATTCTATGGACATTTAATCTTCAAAGCGAACATATCAACTATAGAAATACAGCACACAACTTTCTGTTCTAATTCGTATCTACCTATATTTTATACCAAATCCGAACAGGCTGGTATTCCTCACGAAGTGAAAGTATGACAACAACATAAATCACTTATATCAAGCCTCTCCTTTCCCAGGAGTTAACGGCTGAATAATTCGTCCGTCATCAGCCACGCCGATTTCTATTCTACCAAAAGCCTGCTCGTACTTATAAATATTCTCCTGTAGGGCCATCAGCATTCGCTTGGCATGCTCTGGCGACATAATTATACGACTTGCTACCTCGGGCTTAGGCATACCTGGAAGCATTTGCGCAAAGTCCAATACAAAATCTCCATGCGAATGATTTATAAGAACCAGGTTTGAGTATATACCCCTGGCCACATCTGGTTTAATGTCCAATTGCAACGCCGCTGACTGTTTTTCGTTTTCTTCCATAATATATAATAATGTATAGTGGTTCTAACCATTGCCTACTTATAGAAACCGTTTATACCTGCCACACAAATCGTGCAAGTGTTACAAAATTACACCATTGTTACCAAACAACCAAGCTTTAATACCTAAAACGACAATGCAAAATACTAAAAATACCCTCAAGCTGTTTTATCAAAGACATTTTCCAAGAACTTAGCAAAAGTAAAAACAAATTGGCACGATTTGAGTTACGGGAGATTTATACCACGACTGCCACTTCGCTTATATTTTCACTGTAACATACCTAACAAAGTGCCGCATCCAAGAAAATATAAAATAAAACAAAAAAAATATCACTATTTGTAGGTATGTCGGAATTAAATTGTAACTTTGCAACCAACATTTATAGGTATCCTATAACACAAAAAAAATAGTATTAACAATAAAATAATTAAGATTATGGCTTACGTAATTGGTGACGATTGTATCGCATGCGGTACTTGTATTGACGAGTGTCCTGTAGGCGCCATCTCAGAAGGCGACAAGTATTCTATCAACCCCGATGCTTGTACAGAGTGCGGCACTTGCGCAAGTGTTTGCCCCAACGAGGCTATCAGCCTGGGCGAATAATCGCATAGAGACATCCAACGATTTTCAGCGGCATTCTCCTTATAAAGGGGGTATGCCGCTTGTTTTTTATCTTCAACCTATGAATTTCCTGCAACTTACCTGCGAGCGCCAGTCTGTGCGACGCTATACCAATGAGCCTGTATCACAGGCCGACATAGACTATATTATGGAGTGTGTACGCATGGCACCTTCTGCCTGCAACCGCCAACCTTGGCAGTTTATTATCATAGAGAGCAACGATGCAAAAACACGTCTGCGACAATGTTACGACCGTAGTTGGTTTGCCACAGCACCTATGTACATACTTTGCCTAAAAAACACTGAGGAAAATTGGATTCGCCCTAACGACAATCACGCCCATGGCGACATAGACCTTGCTATAGCTATAGAGCATCTATGCCTTGCAGCAACAGAACGCGGCCTCGGAACTTGTTGGGTATGCAATTTCAATGTAGAGCTTACCCGCCAATGGTTTGCACCTTCTCCTATGGAACCGGTAGCCATCATTCCCATCGGACACATGGCAACAAACTGTCCCGTAACTGAGAAGAAACGCAAGTTGCCTTGCGAAATAATCAGTCGCGTATAACCATTAGAAAACTATCAAGAGTGCCTATACATGGCTATGCTTCAGACTGCGTTTCGTCAAGCACCTCGTACTTGGAGTGATTGCTTATATATTCTGGTACTATCTGCTTCATCTTAGCCACAGTAGCCATATCTTCATACCCAGAAGCTATACGGTTAAGTTCCTCCAATTCGCGCTCGGCATCTTCATACTCATAATTGCGAACCTTGGCTATACGTATCTTCGCGTGGAACGAGGGCAACGTATTTTCGTTCTCTCCAAGCACTTCCTCGTAGAGTTTCTCACCATCGCGCAACCCCGTATATTTTATCTCCACATCCTTGGCCCCACTGAGTCGTATCATGCGCCGTGCCAAATCAGCAATGCGCACAGGTTCGCCCATATCAAACACGAATATCTCGCCGCCTTTACCATGCGTTCCAGCCTCAAGCACCAGCTTGCACGCCTCTGGAATAAGCATAAAGTAGCGCACTATGTCGGGGTGGGTCACCGTAAGCGGACCGCCTTCTGCCAATTGCTTTCTAAACAGGGGTATCACAGAGCCATTCGACCCCAGCACATTTCCAAAGCGAGTGGTCACAAACTGTGTAACTCCATTTACCCTACCTTCTTTTATTGCCTTATCCAGGCTCTGCACATATATTTCGCATATACGCTTAGAGCAACCCATCACATTAGTTGGATTTACAGCCTTATCGGTAGAGATCATCACAAACTTCTTTACACCGTACTTTACACTAAGATCGGCTATCACTTTAGTCCCCCACACATTGTTCTGCACACTCTCGCTAGGGTTATCTTCCATCATAGGCACATGCTTGTAGGCCGCTGCATGGAATACATAGTCTGGTCTGAAACTGCTAAAAATATTCTCCATACGGTCTTGCCTACATATATTGGCCACCACCGTATGGGCCATTATACCGGGGAACCGCTTGTTCATCATCAAACGAATATCGTGTTGCGGAGTCTCTGCCTGGTCTACCAACATCATTTCAGCTGGCTGGAAAGGAGCTATCTGGCGCACCATCTCGCTGCCTATTGAGCCAGCCGAACCCGTAATAAGCACTTTTTTACCACGAAACATCTCGCCTACGCTTTTAATGTCTATCTCTATCTCGTCACGGGGCAACAGGTCTTCTATCATAATTTCGCGCATACGCACTTTTTCGTGCGACTCATTTCCCTTACTCCAATCCTCGGTGTTACGAGATATATATATACGCACACCTGCATCAATAAAGATATCCTGTAGTTTGCGATTATTCAAGAATGATTCGTGTTTCAACGGGCTAACCATAAGAGCCTCTATCTTGTGCATTTTGATAATGGCCTTCAAATCTTCCTGAGTAGAGTAGATGCGCTTGCCCATAAGCCGCTCCGCGTAATGAGCTTTGCTGTCGCCAAGAAAACCATCTACTACATATTTCACGGGTTTGGTATTCATTATCTCGCTGCATATAGCAATGGCTCCTGCATGGGTACCGTAGACCAAAACCTTACTGGCATGATCGCCAACAAGAGCGTTTTCGAACACAAACTTTATAATAATACGCGCCACGCACAACACCATCATTATCCCCCCGAATATACCAATCAGCATACGTCCGGTAAAGGCATAAAATACACTCTCCCAACCAAAGGAAATAACAGCTTGGTTGAACGCCAAATAAACAAAGAATGCAAGTATGGTAGAATAGACTATGCGCATCAAGTCTACAAACTGAGAGAAGCGCAATATTCCCGCATAAGTGCGGAATATACGAAACCCTATAAGGTTGGCTGCACATATAGCCAACAACGAATGTCCCAACCAGGGCCATCTTTCCAATATATCAATGGCGCTATAACGCAGCCATATCACCGACAGGGCACTGAAAAAACACAATACTATATCGAAAACCACAACAGCCCAACGCGGTAGGGCAGCCTTTCGGAAATACCAGTTAGATATTTTACCCAACATTACTCTTTATTCTAAATTATCTCAATATCATGTGCCTACTGGCCACAAGCCATCAACACAAAATGCAACGTATCAAATCTGACATAGTTAGTCAAACGCTGCAAAATTAAGAAAAAATAATCAACTACTATACTTTTTCACGCTATTTTTTGCCCTTTTGACGCAAATTTTATAGGGGGGGGGTAAAACCAATGTATTCTAAGGAATTACAACACTTTTCGCCACTTGCAAGGTTATCTACGAAACGGCCGCACAAAGACGAAAACCGACAAGCAACATTCTAAGTAGGCTTTGAAAAAAGAAATAACAAACGAAAGGTAAACAAAAAATAATTCATACTTTTGCACAAGCTAATTCCGCCCAAAAGGGCAATAGTATCTTAAATGACAATCAACCCGATTAAATATGAAGAAAATTATTTTGGCATTCATCCTGCCTGCTACCCTAATATTGACAGGATGCCGGGCGCACTACGAGGTGAGCAGCATAACCCGCGAGCGCATTTTGATAGATAGCCGGTACAACACCAACGACAGTGCATCGAATAACTTCCTTAAGCCTTATGCACATAAAGTAGACTCGTTAATGAGTCCGGTAGTGGGCATTGCTGCTCGCGATCTCTACTCACACCGACCAGAAAGCGAATTGTCTAACCTACTTAGCGACATCCTTATTTGGGGAGCCACCCGGTTCAATAAGAAGCCCGACTTTGCCGTATACAACATGGGCGGCATACGCGCTGCTTTGGCCAAGGGCAACGTTACCGTTGGCGACGTTTTAGACGTGGCTCCTTTCGAAAACAAACTATGCATACTCACTCTCTCCGGAAAGCGCGTACTCGAGCTATTTGAACAGATCGCCTCGGTGGGCGGCGAAGGTGTAAGCCACGGCGTTAAACTTATTATCTCGGCCAACCACAAATTGGTCTCGTCCAGCGTAAACGGAAAACCCATAGATCCCAACGCCTCTTACCGTATAGCCACACTCGACTATCTGGCACAGGGCAACGACAAACTTGAAGCTTTCAAATACAAGACGGAGGTACTGTCACCACAGACCGAAATCAACAATGTTAGATATATAATTATGGACTATTTCCGCGCCAAAGGCACCATAGATGCCACCCAGGAAGGAAGAATAGTTATAAAATAAGGAAGGAAGACTATATATGAAACGCATCTTGATATTGGCTGCGGTTATCACCGCAAGCACACTGGCTATAGCCAAGACTCCTACAACCAAAGCTGAAAAGACAGTAACTATCACCATACTGCATTCCAACGACACCCACAGCTGTATACTGCCACTCAACCCAAACTTGGCCGACACGGCTATAGCTGGACGCGGTGGTTTCTTACGACGCATTGAGATGTTGCGGCAAGAACGGCTGAAAGACCCTGACTTGCTACTCTTTGACAGCGGCGATTTCTCGCAAGGCTCACCTTTCTACACTCTCTTCAAGGGCGACGTAGAAATAGGACTGATGAACCGTATGGGAGTCGACGCAACCACTATAGGCAACCACGAATTCGACTTTGGAACCGACAATATGGCACGTCTGTTCGATATGGCCCGTTTCCCTGTACTCTGCGCCAACTACCGCTTTACCGGAACTGCACTCGAAGGTAAGGTACAGCCCTATAAAATATATAAAGTTAAAGGCGTACGCGTTGGCGTATTCGGAATAGACCCGCAACCCGAAGGACTGGTAGACCACAACAAGATAGGTGGTATAGAATATATGGACCCAATAGCTACAGCCAACGAAATGGTACAAACGCTGCGCAAGCGTGAGCACTGCGATGTAGTAATCTGTCTGTCTCACCTGGGGTGGCTCGAGAGCGGTATGAGCGACCAAGAGTTGATAAGCCACTCACGGGGCATCGACCTCGTATTGGGCGGCCACAGCCACTCATACTTCCGCACTCTACGCTATGTAAAAGACCTCGATGGACGGCAGGTTCCCGTAGACCAAAACGGCAAACACGGCATCTATATAGGCAAGATAGAAATCAAGGTCAAACGCAAATAACTCCCTACCCCCATATATAATAGTCCCCGATATCGTCATGATACCGGGGACTAATTGTATACTGGTGTTATACGTCTTTACTTCAAGTGCTTTTTAAGTTGTTTGCCCAGCAGGGTATATCCTTTCTCATTAGGATGCAGACCATCATTCTTGAAGCATGTAAGGTCTACCTTTCCCGAACCATCTTGGAGCAGCAGACATTGGGTAAGGTCTACCAGCTCAGTTTTTTCATCGGCAGTGAACTTCTGTTCAAGCAGATTATTTATACGAGCCACTTTCTCTTCGCGTCCCTTGGCCGGATATACCTTCAACACATGGATCTTGGCTTGCGGCTGACGCTCGCGGATAAGTGCCGTCAAGTCTACTATACCTTGGGCTATCTCTTCTTCGGTATTGGTATAATAGTTGTTGATACCTATTAGCAGACAGATATGCTTAGGCGAGCAACCCTCAAGTTCGCCATGATAGATACGCCAAAACACATTCTCTATACGGTCCCATCCGAAACCCATATTGGTTACACGGCGCTTGCCAAAAGTTTTTCCCCAAGCAGCACCACCGTTGTTCACTCCGTTTACAGGATTGCCGCCCCAGAAGTGGGTAATAGAGTTGCCTATAAGCAGTATCTCAGGGTCTGTAGTATGATTAAGTTCTACTACCTGATTGTGGCGTACTCTCCACTCATAGCATCCATCACGGCGCTGGGTAACCGGTGGGAATACCTTATTAGGCTTGTCCTCGGCCAGCATCTCACGCAACTTCTTCTCGTAAATATCGGCATACACACGACAACCTAAATCATTGGGGTGCGAACCCTCTATCATATAGTCCTCTGTAAAGGCTATTTCATCCTTACTCATATAATAGAGATTTTTTACTCCCTCAGCCTTGAGTTCGTTGTAAGCCTTACGAAAAGCCGCATTACCGCGGTTGTACTTAGCAGCTATATTGGCGCGGAATACACTATCTGGCGTGGGGTGACACTCGCACAGCAGAATGGGCACATCGCTCTTTGCACGTAGCTTCTTCACGCCCTCTTTAGCACGCTTTATTATCTCTTCGTCTTTCAGATTGAAGCTATTGGGCATTGGATCTAATACATAGGCACGGGCATCTATTTCAGAGAGCATATCAAATACCCCTGGTTCCATGCGTGCTGCACCAGAGAAACCTAAATTGACAATAGGATACTCCATCTCGCGCTCAATAATATTGGTGATGGCCATACCTGGGCGCGATGGCGATGCACCCTGAATGATAGAAGATCCATAGACCACTATTGGACGCTCTGGCGACTCATGTAAAAACTGGAAGCTTGCATCGCTGTCTACGCCTACTTCCAACCACTTCAGACTATTGTAGTTAGGCAGATATAGAGTATATTCAGCACCGCGTTTCTTGTTTTTTAGCGTTAGGTTTTTCCATTCCATCATGGCTGTATCGGGTTTAAGCTTCCAGCTCATGTGGGTAGCTACCCAGTGGATATCACCGTCGGGATTCTTGCCATACAGGTCAACGCCCGACTTATCAATACCACTCATATTAAAGCCACTATAGTTGCTGTCTGGACATCCATAGCGCACGCGTATATTCTTAGAATTTGATACGAAGCGCACCATAAGTCCGGCCGTTTGTCTTTTCAGTGACCATACAGACTTAGGCATCGTAGCCTCGAAGCGGTCTGGCAGACGATCGAACTTCTTGCCTATTTCCTTGTTCCATGCGCGACCACAGATGTAGGGTTCGTCACCGTCCATAGGGTTCATCCACTTTACTTGTTGTGCCATAGCTTGCATGGTCATTGTCCATACCAGCACCAGCATTGCGATGTGTTTAATTTTCATTGGTCTTTATTGTTTAACAGTTAATGAATATTTCTTGCGGTATCAAAGTTCACTACTCAAAGTAGAACGAGAGCACTATCATCTTGGTTCGGGTCTCACTTACACTATTAGCAAAGGGACGCAGTGTAGCGTCCTTGAGTTTGTTTGGATGCGAGGTATCGAGACTGTTGATGAGGCTGAACATAAACTTGAGTTCGGGACGAAGTTTGAAATAAGGCAGATAGAAATCACAACCTACACCAACCTCAGCAAAGGTATCATAACGCTTCAGTTTCACTATATCGTTGTCACTTCCACTTAGATTTATCATAGGATTTACGCCCGCCATAATATACGGACGATGATTATTGAACCGCTGCGCGGCAAATATCAGATCAAATGCTGACGATACATATATAGACTTCAAGTCTTGATAGCGCACGCCAGTATTGTCGCTAAGCTGAGGTTGTTGCTGGCGAAAGGTGATATGGCGAGTTCCAAAATAGAGTGCTGGGGCTATACGGAATTGCAAGCTCTGGTTCAGCCTGAATTCTCCCAACACACCTACATTAAGTCCCGCATCCCAACGGTTCTGGTCGGCAGAGACAAGCACTTGCTGCTGGGTTCCGTCTTCGCCCACAATAGTCTGCGGTCCCACATTGACCATCTCCATATCCTGCATATGGGTGCCCACAAGAATACCAAAGTGAAAGGGTCGCAAGTCTGTATAAGGCCGGTTCTCCACCTTACGCTCCTGGGCACTTACTACCGTACCTATTAGCAAAACCAACAATATAGCGAGATTATATTTTTTCATGAAAGATATACCTAATATATAATAATAAGGTGTAACGCCTATGCCGCACTGACAATTGCGCCACTATATCTATTGCAAATTTACGACAAAATTACTGAAACATACCTTTTTTACCCATAAAATTACAACAGCTCAAACTAAAAATACCATTATGGGTGGTTCTATAAATTAGCTTTGTGAAACACGTAAAAAAGGTAAAACAGAACAATTTATACGCCAATTTGCAAAAGAAAGTAAAAAAAAGTTGCATTTTGTTTGGTTGATATTGAATATAGGCCTATATTTGCAACATTAAAGCTAGGTAAATGGCGTGCCTAATCGTAAGAAAACGGTCGCCAATAGTAATAACTTAAAACATACAAAAAGAAATGAAAAAATTATTTTTCGTAGCAGTGATGATGTTGGCATCTGTAGCCACATTCGCTCAGAATGAAGTAGGACAGATTACCCTTATGCCTAAGGTTGGTGTTTCTCTGGCCGATTTACAGGGAGCAGATAACAGCAAGCTCCGCGTAGGTGCTGTAGCTGGTGTAGAAATGGAATACGGTGTAACCGATATGTTTGGCCTCAGCGTAGGTGCCCTCTATTCTATGCAGGGTGCAAAAGGTAAGGAAGATGGTGCTACCGCTACTCTTAAAGCCGACTACATCAACATTCCTATCTTGGCCAATGTATATGTAGCTCCTGGTTTGGCCGTAAAATTGGGTATCCAGCCTGGTTTCAACATCAATAGCAAAGCAGAGGTAAAGCAAGGTGGTGCTTCTGCAGAAGTAGATGCTGGTGACTATACCAACACCTTTGACTTCTCTATCCCTGTAGGTGTATCATACCAGTTCAACAACTTCGTTATTGATGGTCGTTACAATTGGGGCTTGACCAAGGTTTATAAATCTGATAGCGGCTTATCTGATGATCTTAAGAATAGCGTATTCCAGATTACTGTAGGTTATAAGTTCGCCCTCTAATTAAGAATTCTTTAGATTATAATTCGCGGGAGGAAAGGCTTAAGGTCTTTCCTCCCGTTTTTCATATCTCCAGGGGCAACACCTATTAGCCCCATGAGTATATTCGCAACCAGTCTATTTCCTACCCTTATGCCTATTGGCCCGCTGTTCGCGGTACTTGGCCTTTTGACGGGCCGAACCCGAGCCGTGGGCACCGGTAATATACTGTTTCTTCTTAGCTTTGGTCTTCACCTTGCCGGTATCGCCACCATTGCCCTTTGGAGCACTGCGAAACACCAGTCCACCCTCTATTATATCGTCAATGTCTGCCATAGCGATAGATATCACAATTAATGGTGGAACAAACGTACGCCGGTAAAGGCCATAGCTATACCGTACTTGTCACAAGTATCAATAACATTGTCGTCGCGTATACTTCCGCCGGCCTGAGCTATATACTCTACACCACTCTTGTGGGCGCGTTCTATATTGTCGCCAAAGGGGAAGAAGGCATCACTACCCAAGGCCACGCCGCGGTTTTGGGCTATCCATGCTGCACGTTCCTCGGCAGTAAGAGGCTCGGGGCGCTCAGTAAAGAACATCTGCCAAGTGCCATCGCTAAGTACATCGCGCCACTCGTCAGAGATATACACGTCTATAGTATTGTCGCGGTCGGCCCGACGTATACCTGGCTTGAAAGGCAATGCCATAACCTTAGGGCATTGGCGCATCCACCACGTATCGGCCTTATTGCCTGCCAAACGGGTACAATGGATACGGCTCTGCTGGCCGGCACCAATACCTATGGCCTGTCCGTCCTTGACATAGCATACCGAGTTGCTTTGGGTATATTTCAGCGTGATGAGGGCAATCACCAGGTCACGGCGAGCCTCATCAGTAAATGTCTTATTCTGGGTTGGAATGTTTTCAAACAGCGATGGATCGTCCAGTTTTATCTCGTTGCGTCCCTGTTCGAATGTTATGCCGAACACCTGCTTGCGTTCTATCTGAGCCGGACGGTATTCGGGGTCTATCTGTATTACGTTATAGGTACCCTTGCGCTTGTTACGGAGAACCTCAAGAGCCTCGTCGGTATATCCGGGAGCTATCACACCATCGCTTACCTCGCGCTTGATGAGCAGAGCCGTAGCCTTGTCACACACATCGCTCAGCGCCACAAAGTCACCATACGAGCACATACGGTCGGCACCGCGGGCACGGGCATAGGCGCAAGCCAAGGGCGAAAGTTCGAAGTCTACATCGTCAACAAAGTAGATATGGCGCAACGTATCGCTCAGCGGCAGACCTATAGCGGCACCAGCCGGACTAACATGTTTGAACGAAGCTGCTGCAGGCATGCCTGTGGCTGCTTTCAGTTCGCGCACCAATTGCCATGAGTTGAGTGCGTCAAGGAAATTAATGTAGCCGGGACGGCCGTTGAGTACTTCAAGGGGCAGTTCGCCTTCTTCCATAAAGATGCGCGAAGGCTTCTGATTGGGATTACACCCGTACTTTAGTGCAAGTTCTTTCATCTTATGAGTTTTAGATGATGCAAAATTACTAAAAAAAGACTACACTCCGTGGTTGGCATACTTTCTTTTTTTGTAATTTTGCAGCCGTAACAACCATGGTTGCCCGTAACCGTAAGTAAAGAACTTTATAGACAACCTTATACAATTGACTATTTGTTATGAAACGCGAATTGGAGTCTCTGCTTAGAGGCTTGGAGGGGGGCATAATACGCCATGTTGATGCCCGCCGTTTATGGAAGCTGACGGGGAAAGGCCATCGCCCGTCAGACAAGACCCTTGACCGATTGGCTCTACTGGCTGGTTTCCAAAATTGGAAGGATCTGCGTGAGTCCATGCGTGGTGAGAGCGACGCTGCTTTCGGTTTTGAAGAAGACAATGGCATGCCCAGTTCCTCAAGTAAATAGAGGAACGGGGCTTGCTACTTTCAAGGGCGGCCTATAAAGTACTTCTTTTTACACGGCACATAAGAAAATCTTCTTACAATTTTATTACATCACCATCATCAGGCACATATATTTTTCCACCAAATTCTTTGGCGGCCTCAACTGTATACAACTCTCGTCGAGATGATAGATGGTCGTCTTCGGTATGATAGAGCACCAAATGACTTACACCCAGCTGACTGGCCACACGCCCTGCATCAAGTGCCGTACTGTGACTCTTTTCATAGGGATGATACCTGTCTTGATGAGCATTCAAGCAGAAAGCTTCACTCATAAGCCAATCGGCCCCTTCGGCATAACGGCGGCAACAATCATTGTAAGGTTCGTCACCCAGGCATACCACCACACAACCATCGGGCATAGTGGCCCGAAATCCGTATTGTGGTTCCTTGCGCGAATGGATATCAAAACTCTCCATCCTTATATCACCGGCAGCAAAGGTCATACCGTCGGCAACCTCGGTCATCACTATTCGCTCGGCCATCCGCTTGCGGTGCTTAGCTGAAAGGGTTTCATTACATATCATGCTGATAACACGCAGTACTTTGGCGTGACCGAAAATATGGAACTGTCCCTGATATTCAGCAGCAGAAAGCACCATGCGTATTACCCATATGGTACCTAAAATATGGTCGGTATGGGCATGGGTTACATACATATAACCTATGTCTGATATGGCTATATGGGCCTGCTGCAACCGCCCGAGTATACCATTACCACCACCAGCATCAACCAGCAACACCGTATTATAGGTCTGCAGAGTGAAGCAAGTATTGTAACATCGGGTCACCGTAGCGTGACCCGTACCCAAAATAGTTATCCTGTTGTTCATTTTTTCTTTTGTAGTATAGGGGGTGATTCTTAAATTACCACCTTATCATCCTTTACTCATCAGACGGTTCAGCACCCTCATCAGCAGCAGGCTGCGGCAGACGCATCTTGCGCTTTGTATTTTCTTTAGCACCCATCTTGAGTAGTTTGTTAGCTGCCGTAGCAATGCTCTTGCCGGTAGGCGAAGTCGTGGTTTTCACCTCGTCGAAGGCTTTGCGAGTACGCGTAAGCATATCATCGGCCGTTTGGAACCGCTCATAGAACATCTGTACGCGGTTTACCAGTTCATTGGCCGTTTGCATTATCTCTTCCTGGTTTTCGGCTTGGCGAACTTGCCGCCATGTCATCTCCAATACACGCAGCATCATGTACAGCGTCTGACTACCCGAGATTATCACGCCCTGGTCATAAGCACTCTTCCACAGGTCGGGCGCGTTTGAAAGAGCCAACTGTAGCGCACTCTCACTGAACACATACATCATTACGAAGTCGAGCTTGGCCTTTCCCTTGCGCGTATATTGGTAGTATTTCTTGGCAGCCAGTTCCTTGACATGGTTTCGCACCGAAAGGATATGCCGTTCCAACGCTTCTGTACGCTGATCATCGGTTTCGGCGCTATGATAGTCTTCAAATGCCTTAAGCGACATCTTAGCATCTATCACCACATCGCGACTATCGGGGAAGTGTAGTATCACATCGGGTATCATACGGTGGCCATTTTCATCTTCGTAGATGCTTTGTCCGTTTTCATCGCGCATGGTAGTCTGCTCTTCAAATTGCACGCCCTCTTCCAATCCCATATTCTCGAGTAGCGTGCGCAACTGCAGTTCGCCAAAGTTTCCTTGCACCTTATTCTCGCTGGTCAGGGCTTGGGCCAATTTATCGGCGCGTTCGCCCACCTCTTGCGCCTGGCGTAGATTTTCCTTGATGGTAGCATCGAGTTTTACCATACGGTCAGCCTGGTCACGGTCATTGCGCTCTACGGCTTCGCGCATCTGTTTCAAGTTTTCATGTAGCGGATTGAGGATAGCCGAGAGTTGCTCGCTGTTCTTTGCCGAAAGCTCGTCAGACCGTTTTTTAAGAATGGTTTCAGAGGCCGTATTTATCTGCTCTTTAATGAGAGCCGACTGCTGCTCCATCTGACGGGCCTGCTGCGAGCGCAGTTCATCAAGCTGTTTGCTATAATGCAGAGCCAGCTCTTCTTTCTGCTTCTCGTAAAGGGCTTTTAGTTCGGCATTCTGCCGGCTGAAGTCGGCATTCATCTTTTCGGCCTGAGTAGCGATTTCCTGTCTATGCTCCTCTTTCATCCCCTTTTCGGCAACCTGCAATTGTTCAATCTGCCGAGTACAAGATTCTACTTGGGTGGCATAGCGTTCGCGCTCGGTAACGGCAGCTGTATTTTCTTGCCTCAACTGGGCAGTTTCCTGCTGCAACTTAACAACCTGTTCCTTTAAAGTATCGTTTTCTTTCTGCAACAGCATTTTGTCAGCGGCTGTGCGGCCGTTGCCCTTACGGGCCAATACCCACGCCACTACAGCGCAGGTACAGGCCAAGAGTATTGTTTCTATTATTCCCATAATTATTTACCCAATATGGCTTTCGCCTCTTTGGTAAGATAGGGTTCTATATCCTTTATGGCAATGTTAAAGCCTATCGGACCCACTGCATACGAGGCTATTTCGTACTGTTGGTATACAAAGTTAAGACTGTCGTTCTGTACCCAAGGGGTATGTACTGGAAGCGGAATGATACCATCGTCGGGTAGCATGATAAAGTCATTCATATTGGCATCGGTAACACCCTCTACACCACTTTCCTTCAGGCACCACAATACACCTTTGCGCAACATGGGCTGCAATTCTTTTACGCGGGTAGAGTCAACCGAGTTGTACACAGGCTTACAGGTTTTCTTGTTAATATTTACATAGTAAAACGTATACGACCCGTGTGCACCACCCATATACGATTCGTTAGTAACGCGGTAGGTTATATAGGCCGGAGTTTCTTCGGTCTTGCGTATTTTCACACTTTGGTACAGAGGGGGCATTTCTATCGAAGGGTCGCGATAAGCTTTCATCTCATTTCTGGTCTCCGCAAGATAGCGCATTGTACCCTTGCCATAAAAGTCTAACACCTTAGCACAGTCGGCCGTACTACTGGTATAATGAGGATAGCTTTTCAGTATGGCATCATCATCGGTATATCCGCTTGGCATATACGTATTGGTCAGTTCATCGGCTATAAATTTCTTTACAGCCAGAGCCAAACTATCATTGCCCTGCGGACAGTCAACCGCAAGTATACACTCCATAGTAGAGTCTTCCACTTCATGAAAACCTATACTGTCAACTGCCAGCGTGTCTGCAGCAACAGCTACCGAGTCATTCACTTGCTTGGATGTTGAGGTTTTGCATCCAGTAATACAAAACGAGGCAGCCAATAATACGGCAGCCAATAATCGAATCTTTTTCATTTCTAATAGTTTTTATTCATTCTTTTATAATAGGCAGGGAGGCCCTGTTACAAAAATATAACAGGACCACCCTTGCAATTGTCATATCATTCGCCCACCAGCGGGAACATAGTGAGGCGATAAGCCAAAAATCCGTAGGGGATAAGCTTTATATCGATGTCTTTTTTCAGCACTGCCAGAGCGGTAAGTGGCATTACGGGGTCTGCCTTGTCTGGGTTCCAGTCTACCAGTTCGGCCTTGGCACTAAGTGATAGAGGAGCATTAGAATATTTCCATATAAACGGGTGGATCACTTTTGCTGTGTCTACGGTACATTGCTGAAGACTCTGTGGGGTTAGGGCATAGCGGTATTCGGTCCACTGTTCTTCGTTGATATCAAACACATCGCGATTGGCCCGTTGCATAGACATGGCAAACAACAGCGGTCCGTAGGTAACCCATGCACAACGGCCTTGGTTAATAAATCCGTCGAGCTTCATGTATCCATTGCAGGGAATCATAAATCCCCACGACGGCGCTTTCTTGCCTTTGTAGAAAGGGAATTTCTCACAACCCTCAACCAACGTAGCTTTCATGGGGAATGTCAGCTGTATTTGGTCACCTTGCTTCCATTTTCCGCTGAGCACGATGAAGCCATCGGTCTGCTTGAACTTTACGCTCTTGCCGTTAATGGTAAGCTGCGGAGCAGTACACCATTCGGGCACACGCATACGCAATACCTGTTTTTGAGGAATAGTATTCAGCGTAAAGGTAATCTTGTCACGGAAAGGATATTCTGTTTCACACTGTATGTCGTAACGGCCATCGCGTGTCTGCAGATGTGCCGGACCATAGGTAAGCCACATTATTTCGCCGTTGCCGTTGACCATAGCCATATTCATAATATAGTTGGGCAGTGCACGGTTGATATTTGAGGGGCAGCAGGTAGGCCAGTGCATCTCTTTATAATAAGCACCATCATCGCGTATACGCAGATGGAAACCTGGTATACGGTTGGGAGCCTGGGTGTACACACACTGGGTAAACGAAGAGTTTACCGCACCGGGCAGAGCGTTGAAGGCATCACACTCTATACGGTCGCCATAACGAGCATTGCCCGTGGCACGCGCCAGCCAAATATTTGACCACATAAAATCGCTTATATCGCAGCTCTCGGCAGCTTCGAACGCTCCTACACCATGCAGGTATTCGTTAGACGAGTTTACGCCACTGGGCAACATGGTGTTTTGCTGCAGAAATTCATAGTTGTTTACCGATGCGGCCAGATATTCGGGATTGCCGTTGTAGATATATCCTATAGCGGGCAGTTTAGACGATTCGTTCCAGCTTACTCCATGGCAGATGCCTGTACGCAGAAATTCTTTCTTGCGTGCCCACGACTCTACAAAAGCATCGTCATAATTGGCCAGTACCTGCAGAGCACGACTGGCAAAGCTCATATCGCCAGTGATACGCGATAGTTCGAACATATTTTCCAAGCCCACCAACTTGCGGGTTTTGTCCAAGTCTGCACCACCGAAAGGTTCTTCTCTATTCTTATCAAAGGCAAACAGGGGGAAATTGGCATAAACTTTCTTCAGCATTTCCAGTACTCGCTGATCTTTAGTGGCACTATAATAGGCCAGTGCCGAACGGCAGAATACGGCTTCGCTCCAATACAAACCATAATCAACATTGGTAGTACCCCATGTCTGCACATAATCCTTGTTATTAGAATGTATATAACCATTGGGCTTCTGACGGGCCACAACAGCCTCCATCACCTTACGACTGCGGTTTATCAGTTCTTCATCGCCCAGCAGATAAGCCAGGCGTACAAATCCGTCGGTATAATATCCTGTCTGCTCGTAGTGCCACCATCCGGGTTCATCGGCCGAAGCCCACCCTTTAGCAAACTGGGTATACTTGTCGCCCATTTCTTTGGTCAAGCCATTGGCCGCACGTTGTGCCCATTCCTTTAACCACCCTTCTGGTTTCAGTTCGCCCAATTCAAAAGGTGCATACGCTTTTTTGTCAAGCCTTGCAGCCGGAAAGTTCTGTGCCGTAGCAGTCAAGGCGAAGGTAAGAAACGCTGATGCTGCGATTGACTTAATTGTTGTTTTCATATTATTGGTTTTGTTTTAGGTTAGTACCATCCATAAGGCACTTGTTATAATTACCATTCTTATAGTCTACCTACGCCCTACTCCACTACGCAACAATACATTGTGCCGCAAACTGGGGCCATAGAAAAATAGCTCTTGAAGATGCAGATTGCCCTCGGGAAAGAAGTTTTTGAGGCCATCAAACATATAGTGTCTAGCATCGATACCGCTCACCATAAGAACATGGAGCACTGTATCTACGCTTACCGTTACGGGGGTTGAGTCACTGCGTGGCGTTACGGCCGTAGCATAGGGGAACCGAGAATCGTCGGCCGCAGGAGTTGAACCTACAGAGAGCAACGTAGCTGGGGCAGAACCTACCGTCCACGATACGGGATTGATACAAGCCACATTACCCTCACACAACAGGGGTGATATGGCCGAGGCCGAGGTAACACTATTAAAGCATATTGTTACTCCGCGCGACACGGAGTCAGTGGCCAACCGGATATGCGACATGGCGTTACCAGGTTGCGTAACGGTATCGGCAGCGGTAATACCGTAGCCTACCACATAGGCGGCCACAAGTCTACCATAAACGCTATCAGGAATATGCTTGAGCACCTCTTTCACCATAAGTCCACCCTGACTATATCCCGCCAGTATGAAGGGACGCCCGCCGTTATAGTGCTTCAGATAATAGTCAAATGCTTGTACCGCATCGTTTACAGCCACTCGCCCTGCTAAAGCTGCTGCACTGCCTTGTAGACCGCCAAAGGTAGCCTGCCGGTAATAGGGCAGAAAAAGATTGGCATGGGTGGCAAATATGGTATCGGCCAACTGAGCCGACAGATCCCATGCGGCCACATGTTGTGGGTCGCGCGGATTAGCGTTGTGGTGTACCGTGCCAAGACTGTCTGTCCAGTCGGTTACACATGTAGGCAAGAAATAGAACACATCAGGCTGCGAAGGGTCTACACGGGCCATACGCTCAGCGCCCTGGTACCATAATGCCAGGTCGCCCCAATCAGCCGGTTCCTCAACCGTGTCAGAAGACTGCACCTTGGCACAACAAGAGCATGCAACAAGAGCAATCAATGCCGAAAGTATATATAGCATTCTCATAGTACACCTGTTTATATTATTATAAGGCAAAATTAATGCTTTTTCTGCTATTGAGAAATTACTTTAGAGATATTATTTTTTTGTTTTCATTATTTTTTCTCATCCCCACCTCATAATAGTAGCTCTGCCCTATTCTCTTAAGGGT
>CAVHVH010000027.1:0-18816 GCA_963639385.1 Oscillospiraceae bacterium | reverse complement strand
TCAGTTGGTTAGAGCGTCAGATTGTGGTTCTGAATGTCGTGGGTTCGAGTCCCATCTGCCACCCATACAAAGCAGTTCTTATGAACTGCTTTGTTTTTTTATAATAAAGTCACTTCTTGCTTACCTTGTAGTTTACGGCCAAATTAAACGACGTGTAAATTACAATATCTATCAACACCACTCCGGTAAGCGATATTTTGGTGAATAGCCACATATTAAAAGGAATATATAGCAGAGCCAAGGCCAGTATTACGCCCAACGCCTGATGCATAGAACATCCAGCCCGCATCAATTTATGATGAATATGGCTCTTATCGGCCTTAAAAACAGGCGTATGGTAATGTAGACGGTGAAACACCACCCTAATTACATCGAAAATGGGAATAATAAGTAGGGAATAAGCCAGCAGCATACGATGGCCGTCAACAGACATGCTAGTACCATTGACCATAACATATTTGACTACAAGGAAACTTAACAAGAAACCTAAGGTAAGGCTCCCGCTGTCGCCCATAAATATTTTACGGTTATTCTCTACTTTTCCGAATATATTGAAATATAGATAAGGTATCAGCACGCCTGCCATTCCGGCTATGATAATGCAGTAAGAATTGAGTCCTTGCTGTGCATAGCCGTATAGTAATCCGAACAAAGCCGTAAGAGACAAGCTGGCGGCCAAACCATCGATACCGTCAATCAGATTTATGGCATTGGTAATAAATACAAAGACAAATATTGTAAGTACTATTCCTGCAAGAACAGGAATCTCATAAACGCCACAGAAACCGTGTAGATTATTTATAGAGAGCCCACCCAAAGGCATCAGTGCAGCCGCAATAATTTGTATTGCCAATTTTACACCAGCACTTAGTCCAAACAAGTCGTCAACAATACCCGCAATGTAGATTATGAGCAAACTAAAAACAAAGAGTATGGTCCACAGGTTGAGCGGTATGCGACTACCCAATTCTGGCTCACTATCAAGAGTTATTATTGCTATAAGGGCTGCTAATATCATGCTGGGAATAAAGGTAATGCCACCCAAACGCGGTATAAGTTTGTGATGCACCTTGCGCTTGTTGGGTATATCGTACAACCCTTTGGACTTGCAGAAATTAAGTGTAAGCGGAATAAAAATAAATCCGCAAAGTATGCTGATAAGAAATGTTGCAATATCGAGTAATCTATCAATAGCCATTTTTTCCTTGTCTATTTAGGATGGCCCTAAGTTTTACCACCCTTTACTTTTTTATATATAACTATCGTTTTGCACTTTTATTGTCTTTTTTCCTTTTCTTTTTCCACTCTTTGTACAGAATTTGTGGCAAAGTGGCCAGTATCATACGGCAACGACGTATCTGCTTACGCGGTTCACTAAATATACGGTATACGAACTCAAGATGGTGACTTACCATCCACTTGGGCGCGCGCCTTACGCCTGTTCCACTGAAGAATTTGAATGCTGCCCCTACGGCAATCATCACGCCATGGTCCAAATAGGGTTTGAGTTTCGACATGAATATCTCTTGCTTAGGAGCGCCCAATGCCACCCAAACTATATCGGCCCCATCGCGGGCAAGCATACGGGCTATGGCCGGATAGTCAAATTCGTTGGCCGTACAAAAAGGCAGTTCGTAGAACAACATATCATTGACGTCGTGATTTATACAGGCAAGTCGACTACGCAGGGCATCAAGAGTAGCCTGGTTGGTACCGAGAAAGGCCATGCGGTATTTGCCTTGACTAACAATATCGTGGAATATATCGCTACCACAATATTGCTTGTAGCGTTTGCCGTAGATAAAACGCAGATAGAGCGGTACATAGCTACTGTCGCAGATGGCGAACATACCACCGTTAACTATACTGGCATAACTGGCATTACGGTTAGCCGTGTTGAGCACAACGCCGTCGGCCACGCATATATAGTCAGCCTGCCCACAAGCTACCTGCTGCGCTATAGCTGCGTGTACATCAGCCTTGTCAAATTCGTATCTTATATTGAAATAGGTATCCATTAATATTTCGTTGTATTGGCCTTACCTGAATGATATTGGGTTACGGCCTGATTATAGAGTTGACTCGTCTTTTCTGCCTTATACCTCCAAGACAACTGATGTTTACAGGCATCACAACCCTGAGAGTATACCTCCAATTGGTGCTTGTCTTTCAGCAATAAGCGGAGGGTTTGAGCAAAAGTATCTACCGACTGTCTATAAGTAGTCATATCGATCGCTACGCCTACACCATTCTTAACGATTGGCCCAAACCCACAAGTGTCAAAACAGAGTACAGGAAGATTGTTGGTAATAGCTTCCAGTACCACGGTAGACGTGGCCTCCATGACACTGGTAAAGAAGAGTAAGTCGGCCTGGCGCATCAGTTGTGGTATCTGTGCATTAGGAACCATTCCCATCCACCTCACATGATTGCCCAAACCTAACTGGTCGGCATAATGATGATAGTAAGCCACTTCTTGCTCACAGCCTGTGCCCACCACACTAAGATTAATATCACAGTCAGTAAGACGGGACATCGTATCAAGTGCCATATTAAGCAACTTACGTTCAGCAAACTTACCAACCCATAGCAGGTTGAGCCCGTAATGGTCAAAATGATGTTCACAAGTATGTTCCGACTCAAGAGATGTTCCTGTCTCATTGATAAACACTACATTATCCTTATTATAATGCCTCTGAACAAACTCCTGACACCCTTTTGTGGCAGCGATAATATAATCGGCCCTATCTATGGCAGCCCGCACCCTCAGGCTATGACTCCGTTGCCAACGATTGATGCAGTTCTTGATAAAAGCCTTGCATCTGGTAACAAGAGATGACTGCTGAAAAAAACGAATAGGGGTCAGTTCCATACCTCCAATGGGTCCGATGATATAGGGAATATCCTCTATCTTCCACAGGTAGCCTGGCTCACGAAAACCTATCATGTTAAGCTGATGTATCAGATCTATCTTTTGCTCTCGGCATATCTGCCGAGCCATGGCAAGGGTTTTCTTCTGCCAACGCCTGTAGTACCAGTAGAAACGCCAGTCGCCCTGATTCCAACACATGGCGCGAACCTTGGCCGACACAGGGTTGTAATAGAAGTGAATATTAGCGGCCACATCAAGATGAGTAAGTGCCTCTTCTATTTCAGTCCTCCACTCACCCTCTGTAATCACATAAAGCGTATGTTGGTGGGCCAATTCGGTTATCCAGTGCCATGCCATGCCCTGTTCGCTGCCCCAATTAGGCGCACAGGCGTATGCGTTAATGAGTATGTTCATGCTCTCTATTTAGAAAAAATCTTTTGGCAAGTCTCGTAAATACGCTTTGCTGCCTTATCGGGTGTAAAGTTACTTTCTATTTCTATCGAACGTTTTCCCATTGTCTTTAAGTCGGCATGGTGGAAGCCATCGAGAGCTTTTAGGATAGACTGTTGGTCATAGGGATCAAAGCTATATCCATTCTCACCATCCTTGACCAACTCACAGGTGCCACCATTATAGATAGAACAACCTATGGGTTTGCCACAAGCCATGGCCTCAGGTACTACCAAACACCAGTTATCCTCCAGGGTAGGCATAAAGAAAACATCACAGAGGGCATAGTATTGGTATATCTTGTCATAACTTATTCCACCCAAGATGTGCACACCGGGTGTATTATCATATTGGGTAGTAAATTGGTCATGCAGGTGGCCCTTGCCTATCACTATAAGGTTGTCATCGGGATAAGCAGACAGATGGGCCGTCCATGCCTCTAACAACTGGAGTATACCCTTACGCTCTACCAACTGGCCGACAAAGAGATAGGTGAGTCCACCATGCAGTCCAAGTTGCTGGCTTAACCGGTTCTTATCATCCTCGCTAAACGTTGCAACATCTTTAGCCAACTCATAACTATCTGCACACATACAACCCTTGGTAATAGGTGTATGCTTAACCCTTATCTTATGCTGGAGATACTCCTCAGTAAGGTCGCCATTGACCAAATAAGCATCGGCAAAGAGACCCACAAAACGGCGATACATGGTTAGTATCCAAGGCGTATGTCGCTCTATATAGGAAGTGCGCTCGTAGAAGATGCAGAGCTTCTTGCGATGCAGAAAAGCGTATAACACAGCCTTAGGGGCCCAACTACCAAAGCCCTCAACGATAACAATATCGGGCTGTTGACGCTTGATAGCACGATAGAGACCTGGTTGCCATTTCAGCACAAAGTTAGAATTGGCAAAGGTAGTTTCTCCATTGCCTATGGTAAGTCGTTTCTCGCCAGTAAGGATGGTAAGATTATCACCCAAACTCTTCTTGAGTTTCTCTCTTACCAGGTCTGACGTATCTTCTTTAAGGCAAATCAAGTGGAAATTGCCTTGGCTATATTGGTTCAGATAATGATATACAGGCACTCTGTAATTTCCGAACCATGGTGTAACCCACAATATCTTGGGCGAAACTGTCTTTTCTTTCATATTTTTATAAGATAAAGTATTGGGGGTGTTATTAATATATCTATAAGCGGAGCATATCTAAACGTTCCGTTACTATAATAATAGCAGAAATAGGGAAATATGAGCAGACAAACAGCCAACTCAGCCAGATATACTGCCTTGCCTTTTAGATTGTGCAGAAATAGAAGCAACAATGTAGTCTGGAAGGTATAGACAAAGAACTGATAGCGCACACAAAGGTAATAAGCTCCGCTGAAGTTGCAGCCAAACAAAAAGATAATAAGTATCAGCGTTATATTGACTATACCTACAACACCCTGCGGTTGTTCACTATCGTCTTTCATGGTTTTATGGGTGTAGTACACATAACCCGCCATAGCCAATAACAGTGCGCAGAGAATATAGAATTGGACATTAAATCCTACTTCGGTCTGCCAACTGTCTACGCCTGTAAGTTGGCTTGTATTGTCGAGTCGCATAAAGATATATCCTATAAACACTACCTTAGACAGTATGCCCGACATAGAAGTAAACAGCATGGCCAGTATCAGAACCGAAGCGCACAGCAGAATGAGCCGCTTAGGAGTAAGCGGACGACGTAAAAACGGAATAATGCCTAAGCCTACAACTGGTATCGAGGCCGTATGTACACCAATGGCAAGAATAGCATAGAGCCAACGGTATCGGCCTGTAAAATAGAGATGTGCCAAAAACAACAAAGCAAACGACTGCGATATTGCCTGACGTAGCATATTGCCGTGCATAGCAAATGTCTGGAAAAAGAACGATGTAAACACCAGCACTGTGATTACGTGTAGTTTAGAGCAGTTTATGCGACGGGCTATTACAATTACGGCCTCGTACATGGCTATATAACTAACCGTGGTAAAGAAGGTTACAAATACGGGCCAGCTGCCATGAGTAAGCCTACATATAAGCCATGAGAATGTATAGTATATGGGCTCCTTGGCATAGAGCATAAGGTATTTGAAGTATGACAGTTTGAGTGCCTCTGTATATATTTCCTGATAGGCCAAGAAGTCGCCGTAGGCCTCTTTGGTGGTATTAATCAACGCCAAATAAAGAGCCAGCAGCAAAGCCAGTCCGCGTAGGGCCGACCATGACACACGGTCTATACGGTGCAGCATAATCCACAACAGCGATATAATGCCTACCAGTGGGTTAAAATAGAATAATATATATACTAATGGCATAATGCGTATGTACTTACTTGTTACACAATTGCTGATAGTAATGTTCCATCTGCGGGATAAGGTTTCGGGCCGAGAAACGGCTCTCTACCGCATGGCGTGCCTTGCCCCTCATAGTTTCCACTTCACTTGGAGCCATCCGCAAAGCGTTGGCTATGGCTTCTTTAATACCTTTCACATCTTTAGGAGTTACAAGATAGCCATCCTCGTGGTCTGTTATAATTTCGGCCATACCTCCCGAGTTGCTGCCAATGACCACGTTGCCCATAGCCATAGCCTCAAGGCATACAAGAGGCATATTCTCCCAATATGATGGCAAACAAGTCACCATAGACGACCGATAGAGGGGGATGAGTTGCTCGCGAGTTAAATGGCCCATAAAGTGGCACCAGTCGGTAAGATGGCGGTTGCTTACTTCGTGCTGCAATTGCTCGGCATAAGAGCCTATCTTACCTGCAATGGTAAGCTGTACGGGAATGCCCTCGTCATGCAGCTGTCGACAGGCCTCAACCAACTGACCCACCCCCTTGACTTCGACTACCGTACCCACATATAATATAGTATTAGGAGTGTACTGGCAGGGTGTAGTGTCTATCCACTGCTCGGTATTAAGCGGGTTATAAATAACAGTCCATTGCCCTTTAATTTGTGGAAAACAGTGGCTGTACCACTCTTTCATACTGTATGAGCAGGCACTAAAATGCGTAAAATTTACAAGAGCCTGTATCTCTTTGCGAGCACACCAGTTAAGATAAAACTTGCTGATCGGGTAATGCAAAATGCCACCCGTAGACCTGTCAGTAATAGAAGGTGCATGCAGCCTGACCACCACGGGAATATCCAGATGGGCCAGAAAATAGCCCTCGGCACCATAGTCGGGCACCTCAATGATATCTACATTCTCCAACTGCCGAACAGTGTTCAATATACGACGGCGATAGGAATAGAAGCGATACATCATACGCAGCTTCTTCAGCTGCAACAGTGGCGTATATTCTACCGAGGGAATGATAAAATCGCCTCCGCGCAACCGTATCACACGTATACCATCCTCTATAGAGTCACTTTGGCAGCGTGTATCATCAGAGGCGCATATCACCGTGACCCTATGGCCACGCTGCGTCATAGCCACGGCCATCTCTCTGACATACGATGCTATGCCACCGCCCCGCTGTGTGGGCACATACTCTCTGGATATATATACTATGTGCATGTATTATGAATTCTTTTTTTGATAAAGTTTTTTACAAACTGCCGCTCGTTTCTGCTCAACAGAGCATAACCAGTAATAACACAAGCTATGACCGATGCGGATGTTACCATAAGCAGCCCCAACAGTCCACTCGGGTTAAGCATCAGGGTCACAATCCAACATACGCCTGCGGTTATGGCCATGTATACTACTGCGGGCAATGCACTTTTTTTAAGGTAATGACTTATTGGCATTTCTATAAGGCGGTGCACGCACGCAAGACTGTAAAACCAGTAGAGTAAATCGGCCACCAGCACTACATAAAATGCAAGTACCGCATTTTTCCATAGTGACAATACGGCATAGCCTACAGGTAGCGACAACAAGGTAATGCAGCGTCCATATATCTGTATGCCCCGTATATGACCTGTCGCATTGGCCGCTATAGTAAGCGGTTGGACAAATACTCCGATAAGTGTGTCTATCACCATGAGCTGGGTAAACACAACTGCATGCTGTGGTACCTGGCCTAACCATAGATACAGTATATAACCAGTCTGCCATATAATGGGAAGGGCGAGTGTACAAGAAAGGAAGAAGGAGAACTTAGATGTATTCTCTATGGTGGCTATCATGTAACGGCTGTCTTTTTCGGCATACGACTTGATAATCTGCGGGGCCGAAGCGGTAACCAAGCTCGACGAGAAACGGTCTATGGCCGCACTCACCTGGACGGCTATACCTCGAGCAGCGTTGACTGCCGGACCGAAGAATACATTGAGAACAATATTCATGCCCTGATTGCCTATAGACCATGCCAAACAGCCAAACATAGTGCTACCTATAAAGGCAAGCATCTCCTTAACCAAACTGGTGTTCCACATCCAACCTATACGGCATTCAGAAAAACGGCGATGGTTATACGCCGCATACAAGCATAGTGTCAATATAGAAACGGCAGCATAGAGAATACTGTAAAATATCAGCTTATCGCCCGTACATATGGACAATAGATAGGCAATGGCCAAACGGGCAAACGCCTCGAACAACCCAATATAGGCATATATCTCCATACGTTCGTTGGCTATGATATCGGCCAAGAATACTACCTGTATTACCGTACAGAATACAGATACTACGGCCAACTGATAGGTCCACATGGCCGCCCCTAAACGCTCATGGGGTATAGATAGTTTATCACTTACTATCCACAACCCAAAAGTTTCTGCTACAATTACTATAATTATAGCCATTACAAGCAGTAGACTCAAGATCTGCTTAAAACAAGCCGCAGTCTTTACCGGATTGTGTTCACCCAACCCTATGCTTATATAGCGTTGAGCTGCGTTTGACACGCTACTTGAGAAAAATACCAAAATAGAGACGAAACCAGCCACCACATTATTGATACCAAAGTCTACAATACCCAGTTGGCGCAACACCACACGCGATGTATAGAGCGTAACTACAAGGAGTACCATCATACGCAGATACAACGCACCCGTATTCTTGGCTATGGTCTTGCTGCGAGCCGACATACCGGAATCTTTTTGGGCTGACATTGTCATGGCGGACTGGTTTAAGAGAGCACTTAATTACATACCCTTGGTAAACAACTGTGCCAGCTCTGCCTTGCATACATATAGTACAGTGCCCAGCATAGCGAATATCATCATCATGGCTACAAAGAGCATACGCTTAGGTCCGGCTGGCTGCAAGGGTACAGCGGCACCCTTGATAACTGTAAATGCGGGTGTATTCTCTTGTACCTTAGCCACGGCTTGCTGCAACTGGGTGTTCAGTGTGCTATAGGTATTGTATTTGAGCTGCATATCGTTTTCCAAATCGGTTTGTTTGGCTTTGTAACTCTCCAGTATCACCTCGGTGTTGGCATCGGCATAACTGCCGTAGAGCTGGCGTGCGCGTTCGTACTTTGACTTAGCTTCGGCGGTAAGCCTACGATAATAGTCCAAGTCTACCTGAGCTTTTTGGGTGCGGTAACGTACTATGGCTTTTTGCAGCTCAACCTTAGCAGCATCGGCTATGGTGGCGGCAACTAACGGATCTTGATCGCGTGCAGTAATAGTTATAACACCTGTTTTGGTATCGATAGTACAACCTATAGCTCCCCGTATCTTGTCAAACACGGCCGACTCATCGGGAGTAAGGTTAAACAAATTGATACCACTATGATCCTTATGTTTAGTTGCGGGTTTGACAAACCACTTTTTAACCGCACCTATTAGTTTTGCAGGCTGCTCCCACGGACTTTCTTTCTGATATTTCTTCATATAGTCATAGTAGGTGGCGGTAAGTGTACCATCGGCTGTCTTTACCTTGTGACCTGTAAGGTTAATAGCAAAATCGTTGGTATTGATAAGCTCGGGGTAGAGATCGGGATAGATGGCATCGCCTGTTGACGAATTTCCCATATTCAATCCAAACGATGAGGCTATAGACGACAGTCCGCTCTTACCCGATATATCGCTTATCTCGGGAGCCAACAGCACAGAACTTTCGTAATAACGCGGCACAAAGAATATATAGATGGCCGAGGCTACAAATACTATGGCTTCTACTATGGCCAGCAGTTTTTTTCTCGCTTTGATGCGCTTGAATACCAGCGCTATGTTGACAGTATTGTTGTCGCTCATGATTCTGATAAAAATATTTTACGTAACTGCAATGTATAGTTCTTGTTTTATTTCAGCAGATTGGCCAACGAGGTTATCATGGTGGCCAACGAAGCTACCGATGTGCCTATTCCCAGCCATTGTCCCAGTGCTGCAGCATTGCGCTTGGGCTTGCTGGGAACTACTATTTCGCAACCGGGACGAACCTTTGCATTATGGGCCACACGCCCTACGGTACCATTCATATATATAATAATGGTGCGACTCTTCTTAGCACGCTGACCGAAGCCTCCAGCCTGGTCTATGTAGTACGAATAGCGCCGCCCTTTCTCGTAGGCCACGGTATTGGGAAACATTACATCGCCACTTATCTTTACCGTGCCGTCGTATTCGGGAATAATTATCCGGTCGCCTTCGCGTAATACCAGGTCGGCATCGCATCCTGGATTGGCAAGTGCCTCGGCCAATTCTATACCTACGGGATACGACTCAGAGAGTTGCAGCAGAGCCACGTTGATAGAGTCGCTGTTGGCTCCTTGTCCGGCCAATAGTCGAGTTACAGTCGACATTTTTGCGCGCTCGGTTTCGGTAGTGCGTCTAAGCAGACGTGCTCCGTTTATATAAGCCCGGTCTGTTACTCCGCCGGCTTTGCGTAGCACGTCACTCAACCGTTCGTTCTTATGCGAAATAGTGTATGTGCCGGCAAACATTACCTGACCCTCAAGATATACGTTCTGGGGAGTTGTATATCCAGGACTACGACGAACATAAATTTCATCGTAGGGCATAAGATGAAATCCCTGCTGACCATCAATTACAAATCCGTCACGCAGAGACATACTGTATGTATGGGCTGTTATACTATCTGTAGTGGTTGCTTTAGGGTTGCATATACGGCGGGCAATGTCTACCTTTACCGTCGAGGCTTGGTCGTTAAGTCCGCCTGCCTGGAGTATAAGGTCTTCTATTGTCATATTGGCGGCATAACGATAGATGCCGGGGTAATGTACCTCACCATGAATGGTAAGGGTTTGCTCCTGCATAAGGTCTTGCCGGGTGGGAACAAAGAGTACATCGTTTTTTTGCAGAGGAATATCTGCAATACGTCCTTGCATTATCCCATCAATGTCTACGGGTATTACTTCAAGGGTGCGGTCGGTGCGCATACGGTGCATTACGGCATGTGCAGTAAAGGCCTGTTCGGTTACTCCCTCGGCGTGCTCCAACAGTGAGCGCACGCTGGTTATACCGCCGCCTACCTGGTATTTTCCAGGACGGAATACGGCTCCTTTCACTTCTACCATATTATCGTAGCGGTTAAGGATAGAGTCTACGGTAACCGAATCGCCATCGGCAACATGAAAAGAGTTCATGTCAAATTCACCTACATTGTACACAGAGTATTCACGACCGGTCTTACGTATCACCCGTACCGACCGTGTATAAGCATCGCCCGTAAAGTTTCCGGCATATTTAAGCAGGGTGCCTACGCTCTCATTGCTCTTCATCTCGTAGTACATGGGGCGTTTTACCTTTCCGGTAATGTTTACCAAACAGTCGTAAGGCGACACTACTATCACATCATTGTCAGTAAGATGTATATTGCTGGCTTTGCCGTTAAGGATATAGTCGTACACATCGACAGTGGCCACCAGCCTATTGGCACGGAATACCTTAATATTGCGCAGCGTACCTATATCGTTGGGACCGCCAGCCATATAGAGAGCATTGAATACGGTGGCAAAGGCCGACAAGGTATAGGTTCCGGGCATATTAACTTCGCCCATAACATTGACCATAATGGTCTTGGTCTGTCCTACAGTAAGGCGTATCTTTGAACTTTGGTAGCGACTGCCTAATGTTTGGCGCAACTTGCTATTGGCCTGAGCCACGGTGAGTCCACTTACCTGCACAGGTCCAAATCCCTCGATAGTTACATCGCCGTCGGGCGATACGGTATACTGATTGCTTTTCTGCGAAGCTCCGTAGATATCTATAATTACAGCATCGCCCGGCCCCAATCGATAGTCGTTAGGGGTAGCAATATTCATATTGGGTTCAAAAGTGAGTTTCTTGTTGTTGAAGATATCGCGACCAAATACTTTCTTTAGCTTACGCTCTGCCATCATCTTCTTGAACAGGGCTATGGTATCGGTTGGAAGCAATGCCTCAATCTCTGTTTCAAAAGCGGTAACATCATCGGCGTCAACAATTTCGGAATTGGAATATTTTTCGCTTTGTACCATAGCATTGGTTTGGTATTTTGCCTGGGTATCCTTCTTTTTCTCAACCTTTTTCTCGCCGTTGGCGGTACGCATCCTGCTGTCCGTGCTTGTCGTATTTTGGTCGGCCACTACTCCCATGCCTTTGTTCTTGGTCTGCCGTTCGTACTTGTCTCTTACACGGCGTATCTGTGTAATGTTTACCCCGCGCTGCATAAGTTTGGTCACTATCTGCGACTGCGACGTACCGGCCGCATGTTCTTTCACAACGAACTGCATTACCTGGTCGTCTGTCATAGACGACTGTGCATGAACACTGCCCATAAAGGCTATCAATGTAAGGAGCAATATAATATATCTTCTCATATTCTTTTTAGAATTTCCGCCCTGTTACGATATTCAGAGCCGTTTTAACAATAATTTTGGCATCTAACCAAAGCGACCTGCGGGTAAGGTAGCTGATATCCATATCCAAGCGACGCAGCATCTTCTCCATTGTATCTGTATATCCATTGTACAGTGTGGCCTCTGAAGTTAATCCGGGCCGCATCTTGTACACATAACTATACCGCGCGTCTACTTTCATAATCTTGTCTATATAGTACTTGCGTTCAGGGCGTGGACCTACCAGTGACATATCCCCATTAAGCACATTCCACAACTGTGGAAGCTCGTCCAAATGATGGCCGCGCAGGAAACGTTCGAGCCGAGTAGAGTCAGCTTCGCTATCCTGGGCAATAAGCTGCGGCCCCTCGTTCTCGGCCTCGCTACTTAGGGTACGGAACTTGAATATCACGAAAGGCTTTCCGCCCCGCCCTATCCGCACTTGGCGGAAAAATACAGGTCCATTGTGTTGTAGTCTTATCAGCAGAGCTATCACAACCATTACAGGCATTAGTATTATCATGCCTGCCGCAGCAAGCAGAACGTCTGCTATCCGCTTGACAAAAAGCGCCATAGTTCCCATTCCGTCTATGACTTGTTGTTGTGCTATGTGGTTATTGCCTTGCATTAATATAATAACTCTGTTTTTCTATATTTGTTGCCTTATACCCCAATTATTTTTGTACATTGCATTAGATGGCTACCTTAAAGGCATGTTTTATAGTATTTTTCGGTGTATATCGATATTTTTCAAACAATTGCTTGTAGATATTGCAAATTACCCTTAACTTTGCAGGGTGGTTCTAAAAATTAACTTTGCTCGACTTTGGAATTATTTTCGAGGTCAAAGTGTAAGTGAACGAAAGAATAATGCGGGCATTATGACTGAGGGAACAGGCACTTTGAACCGAAAAGAAACCAAAAGACGGCAAAACGTAATCCCACAATAAAGGCATAAACTTAACGGTGGTAATTTTTAGAATCACCCTATAGCATATATCATTGGGGTTGACTGGATTTGACGGCAGCTAAGATGGTATGTAAGCACGCGGAGCTTCGTTGACTGTCTCCTAAATCAGAGTCTTCGACAAATTAATTGGCGAAAACAATTACGCTCTCGCTGCCTAATCGAAGTACAGTAGATTACTGGCTTTATCCCGTCACTAGGTGATGGGACGAGACATCGCTCAAGGGCTCTTTTCCCGAAACTCCTTGGTCAAGCGGTGCAGTACAGTCGGGAATAGTCTCTTAGTAGCCTCGGGCTAGAGACGAACTTTTACGGGGATAAGGTATTGGTTGGTGGTCCGGGTCTTGCCAATGCACGAAAACCGAAGGCCGGAATAAGCGTGTAGAAAGCATATGGTTTTACTGTGCGGACGAGGGTTCGAATCCCTCCAGCTCCACAAATAGCCATTAGCATACAGTTTCAACTTTATTGAACCTTGTAAGCTAATGCTTTTTTGTTTTCTACATCGCACATATTTTTTGGGGGGCTGTTCCTTCAAGAATAGCTTCTGTTATATACTCCTTGCATTGTGATAACAAAAACACATAAGTCGTAAAAAACAAAGGTTTTTCGGCACATATTCGTTTTCATGTGTTTCAGCGGTCTGGCCCATGCCGACCTGAAGGAGCTTGCTTACCGGAATGTCCACACGGATTCGGACGGCAACACCTGGCTGGTCGGGAACCGTGTGAAGACCAAGGCAGCCTATGTTGTCAAGCTGCTCCCGATAGCCATCGAACTGATCGAGAAATACAGAGGGGTGAACGAATTCAAGGTTTCCCCGGACAGGGTATTTCCCGTGGGGGATGTGGGAAGCATGGAGAGCAGCCTGAAACGCATCGGTGAGAAGGCCGGCTGCAGTGTCCGCGTCAGCCCGCATGTCGGACGTTATACTTTTGCGACCCTGGCCCTGACCAAAGGCATGCCGCTTGAAACCCTGCAGAAAGTCCTCGGGCACAAGACCATCATCTCCACGCAGGTCTACGCCGAGCTGGTCAATCCAAAAATCGGGGAGGACACGGACAGGATGCGCGAGAAGATCGGCGGGATGTTCCGCCTGGCCAACTAAAAAGAAGGGATGCTTATCCAGCGAGTCCGGTGAAGCATCCCTTCTTTTTCTTCCATTTACAACCGGTTATCCGGCGTATTGCCTGTAGTTCCGGTAGTTTTTTCGCAATGTCTCGTACAGGGCACTCTCAGGATATAGTATTTTCCCTCCGATGGTGGTATAGGGTATGGCCCCTTCGTCACGCAGCGTCTGCAGGGTCCTTTTGGAGACATGCAGCAGCCCGCATACTTCCTCTCCCTGCAGGTAGTGTTCGTCCGCGATGGCGGGACGCATCCTTGCGGTGGCATCCTCAAGCGCTCTGCCGATCTTTTTCATCCATCCGGCCAGTTCCTTGAACTCGTCCGAATTCACCTTTTGTGCCCTGAGCGAAGGGCACAGAAGGCAAAACAATGCACATAGGAGTAGTGTGTGTCTTTTCATAACCAGTCTATCAAAATTAGTAATTAATCTTCTTAATCAATTGTTTCCAAATCCCAATAGACCACATAACGTTGACGGTGTATGTCATACAGCGGTCGGATAATGTCACCCTGTGCAGTGGTGAATGTCAGGCCTTTTCCCGTACGCTTCACGGCATGTTCCGGACGTTTCAGGTCTATCGGCAACCGGGTTTTCAAGGATGCCGGAATGTGGTAGTCATACGTATAATAGTCGTTATACAGCTCCGGGTTGGAGAAAGGTGCCGGTGCCTGCATGCCTTCCGTGCCACGTTCTCCGGCAAGCACTACCGGTCCGTAGAGCAGCGTACCCCGCTTCGGATTGTCCGGAGTGGTCTCTACGCGGATGTGCATGGGATAACGGGCGGTGATGCGGTCGCCGTCTTTCCACTGACGTGTCAGCTCGATGTACGAACCGGGCTTTTGCCGCACGGATATTTTCTTGCCGTTGACGCGTATCTCCGCCTTGCCGCTCCACGACGGATAGCGCAACCGGATGGTGGCCTGCACCGGACGCTCCGCTTCAACAGACAAGAGGGTCGTTTCCTCCGAGGGGAATTCCGTTTCCTGCTTTAAGGTAATGCCCTTTTCCCTCCAACGGACCACAGAGGGAATGAAAAGATTGACATAGATACTCCGGTTGTCCTTGTAATAGATGCCTTCCCCATACTTGGCATGGTTCTCGAAACCGCTTCCCACGCAGCACCAGAAGGATTTCTCGGGAGTACTGTACAGTTTATAGGCTCCCGACAACATAGGCAGGAAGTAGCACACCATGCCAGACTTCGGATCCTGCTGTCCCAAAATGTGATTGTAGAGCGCCCGCTCGTAATAATCCGCCACTTTCACATCGCCCGTCCAGCAAAGCAGATGACGGCTTAGTTTCAGCATATTATAGGTGCAGCAAGTCTCTCCCGTATAACCGTTCAGAAACTTGGAAAACTGCTTCGGGTCGAAGAAATGCTCCTTCTGACTGCTACATCCCGGTGCGAAAGTATGATGATTTATCATGGTGTGCCAGAAGAAGTCGGTCAGTTGGCGGCTCTCTTCGTTTCCGGTCAGTTCATAATTGCGGGCTTCCGCCAGCACTTTCGGAATGAAAGTATTGGTGTGCTTGGTGCCCAAATCGTCTTTCTGTTCTTTCAGCGGATCGATGACATCGTTGTGATAGAAATAGGTGGCAAGCCAGCGGTACTTTTCATCGCCGGTCAGGGTATACAGGTTGTAGAACGACTCATTGATGCCTCCGAACTCGTTGCGTATCATCCGGCGGCGCGTCTCTTCGCTTTGCGGTTTCAGCTTCTGATAAGCCCAGTCGCCCATCTTCCTGACTACCTCCAACGCCTGTTCATTGTCGGCATAGAGATATTGGTCTATCAGACCGGAAAACAGTTTGTGCAGTGTGTACCACGGTGCCCATACGCCGGTCCCCCGCAGATTACGGTTGATAAGTTCTTCGGGATAGGCACTGAGGTAGCCGTTGCCGAGGGCTTTCTGTACCTCGCTAAGTCCCGACACGATGCTGTCGCCTTTCAGCTTGAAAATCTCACTTCCGGTAGCGGCATACATCAGTCCATAAGCCGAAAGCAAATGACCGGTGGTATGTCCCCGTAGTTCGCAGTCCAGCGACTCCCAGCCGCCCAGTTTTTTCACGGTCATATAGCCGCCTTCCCGCCCGGCAAACACACCGGCATTGGTGCGGAAACTGTGCAGCAGACGATTCGTCGGGATAGAGACCATCCAAGCCGAGTCGCGCATCATGTTGTCCTTGAAACGACTCGGAAGCAACCGCACGTCTTTCAAATCGAAACTTTCCATTTTCATGGATGCAATATCCGCTTTGCGGAACTTTCCTTCATGTTGCCCGGGATATACGGACTGGGCAGACAGGCTTCCTGTCCCCCAAAGGCAGCCCAATGCGAGGACTGCAAGCGTCTTATGCTTCATATATTTATTTTTTAGCAGTAACTTTATTAAAAATACGGATAAAAAAGACATTACACTCAAAATCCCCGCCGGATAACATACTCTCCACCCGCTTTCGTTGCAAGATCGTATTCAAAAACCTTACGTAGCATGGGGAACTGCGGAGTAATGTTTTCCGAAATTTGCGGCTTTTTGATTTCAGTACACGAATAGAACGGATTGGAATTATCTCCCTGCGCCACTTCAGCACCAGCTATACGAAGCGGTACATACGAGCGAATACGCAGGTTGCCGCCCAAGCGGGAATGGATAGTTGCCGAAAGCAGCTGGCCATCTTTCCAGTCCATGTTTACCACGAAACCGCCACGGGCCACCAGTCCTTGCACTTTCCCTACACTCCAGGCATCGGGCAAAGCCGGCAACAGGTGCACCGCTCCGTCATGACTCTGCAAGAGCATTTCGGCAATTCCGGCTGTGTAACCGAAATTTATCTTTTGAAACTCAAAAAATTAAAGAGAACTACGCTATTTTATGATATAAAGCCCTCACTGAGGGACAAAAATCAATAAATTTATCCCTCATTGAGGGAACTTTTTACAAGATTTTATCCCTCATTGAGGGATTTTTCGTACATTTGTACCGATTTCACATCATTTTCACCTAAAATAAAAACAAGGTATGGTAGACAACAAGCTATACGAATACATGACCGAGCTACTGAAGCGTACTCCTCTCGACTTCATCAGATATAAATATGATGAGATCAATTGGGATGGGCGATTGGTGGGCATCATCGGTCCACGGGGAGTGGGCAAATCGACCATGATATTACAACGTATAAAGAATTCAACGGAAGGACACCACTTGTATATTTCCGCTGACAACATCTATTTCACCAATCATTCGTTAATAGACTTTGCCGACGAGTTTATCAAGGAGGGAGGCACACATCTTTATATAGACGAGATACACAAGTATGCCGGATGGAGCAGAGAACTAAAGCAAATCTATGATATGCACCCCCCATTACACATCATTTTTACAGGTTCTTCGGTCTTGGACATCAAGAAAGGCGAGGCCGACTTGAGCCGTCGGGCACTAATGTATATGATGCAAGGATTGTCATTCAGAGAATACCTACAACTATTCAAGGGCATCAAGAGCAAAGCGTTTACTTTTGAGGAAATTCTCAAACACCAGGTAACAATTCCCGAATTAGAACATCCATTACCTTTTTTCAGAGAATATCTCAGCAATGGCTATTACCCTTTTGCCATTGAAGGCGACTTCGCACAAAGAATGCTACAAGTAGTAGACCAAACTATTGAAGTGGATATTCCGCAATATGCCGATATGAAAGCCTCAACAGCCCGCAAGCTGAAACGGATGCTTGTTATCCTTTCAAGTCTTGCTCCATACAAACCTAGCATGGAGAACCTTGCTACTGAAATTGGGATAAGCAAGAACAACGTATCCGACTATCTCGTGTATTTGGAACGCGCAGGGATGATTGGCCTATTGAGAGATGACACGTCAGGAATGCGTAACCTAGGAAAAGTAGAAAAGGTGTATGTGGATAACCCAAGTCTAATATCAGTACTCACTCCCACCCCTAACATTGGAAATATAAGAGAAACTTTCTTCTACAATCAGATGAGAGATAAACAAATGGTCACCGCATCTAAAGTATCCGATTTCACCATAGATGATTACACCTTTGAGATTGGTGGCCGTAAGAAAGGCAAAAAACAGATAGAGGATGTGAAAAACGGTCGCATTGTGAAAGACGATATTGAAACGGGACATGGCATCATTATCCCCCTTTGGCATTTCGGAATGAACTATTAAGGGTGGCGATTTTTGAATCAACATTAAGTTTTGCTGATTAGCCCGACTTGTCTACATCCCAAATTCTAAAACCAGTTTTGGGATAACTCTACCCTTAACTCATTCGCTGCAATCGCAGCATTTGCCTTAATTGCGACAAATTGTAAGCGCCCAAAAAGTACGTTTAGAATATTTAACATACATACCCAAATTATAGTTAACAAATGTTATAAAACAGTACATTTTAGACCCATTTTTTACGATAAAAATTCACAAAGTTTTGGCCAAAAACAGCCTATTTTGGGGTAATTTTGAAGTTATCAACAGATGCGGATGATGTCGAAAACCCTAATTTTTGACCGTAAAATGCTAATATTTGGCAAATTTAACGGCTTTTAACATAACTCTCGCTCTAATTCTTGACAAACGAACTATAATTTTTGAGAACCTAAAGACCATC
>CAVHVH010000026.1:11150-18940 GCA_963639385.1 Oscillospiraceae bacterium | reverse complement strand
CGTAAACCATAACTTTATGATAAAAATAAGCATCACGAGAATCGCGTCGATTTCACCGACGACCCTTTTGCTTGCAAAAACCGCCCTTATTTTCGCTTTTTGATTAAGAAAGTTTAACGTATCATTTTGTAAGTGGGTGTTGGATATTTTATACTTTTGGAGTTGTTAAGGAAACCCTTTGGCTAAACTATCAAAAAACAGCATAGCCGCTGTATGGTATCCATACACAGTGAAAAGCAAGAAGTGAAATTAATCAATGGTGGAGTCTTTAGAACCACCCTTAAAACAAAGACTATGAAACAACTACTATTAGCAATTATGTTGGTTTTTACTGCCAATATTTGTAGTGCTCAGACCAACCACATGAAGTTTAAGGGCATTCCAATGGAAGGTACTCTTCAATCATTTACTGCCAAGTTGAAAGATAAGGGATTTACATCTCTTGGTATTCAAGACGGTGTTTCGTTACTTACCGGAGAATTTGCAGGGTATAAGAATTGTTCTATCTATGCCATTGCTGATAATAGCGGTATGATATGCAAAGCATCGGTAACTTTTCCGGATATGGACAAGTGGGGAGAGCTGGAAGAATGCTACAATAGTTACAAGCTTATGCTTACTGAGAAATATGGTGATCCTAAGAAATGCGAGGAATCATTTAGCTATGCCCATACCCCCGATGATGGCCAAAAAATACGATGTGTAAAAATGGATAGTTATAAATACTATTCGTTATTTACAACTGAACTTGGTGAAATTAAGTTAGAAATTTCTCACGAAGGCATTTCCCGCTGTTATGTTAGACTCAGCTATTTTGATAATGCCAATCAAGAAAAGTTGAAACAACAAATTATGGACGATTTGTAAAAAAATCATTGCTTCAGCCGGTACTGTTGCGGAGATATGCCGGCATGATGGCGGAAATAGCGGGTAAGTGCACTTTGGTCTGGAAAACTGAAGTCGGCAGCTATCTGTTTCAGACTGCGTTTTGAGATGCGTAGCGCCAGCTTGAGTTTGATAAGTACATATTCGTCAATGATGCGCTTGGGCGATACGCCCGTCTTTCCGCTTACGATAATGCCCAGATATTTGCGCGAGATATGTATGCGCTGCGCATAATAGTTGACTTCGCGCCCCTGCCGATACTCGGCTTCAAGAAGCTCCATAAAGCGGTTGAATAGTTCGTTTCTACGTTGGGTTTCGCCAGTGTGGAGCTCTTCTCTAGGATTGGCCTGCAGATAATCGTAGAAGCCAATGAAGAATGCTTGCAACTGCAAGGTCACTATACGGTCGGTAAGCGAGTAGTGTTCTACAGTGAAATAGAATTTGAATATGCAGAACATGCTGCTTACCACATTTTTGATAAGTGCAGGGTAGCCACATCTGCGGTCGGCTTTAAGGGCATCGTATACGGCATGTTCAATGTTGAGGCTCGCCGTGCGCAGAATGTCGCTGCTATATGTAATAATATCGGCTGTAAAATTATCATCAGCCATTTCCCATTTTATTACATCTCCGGGGAAAAATATCAGTACGCTTTCGTTAGCTAAATCCCAATGGTCGAAGTTTATTCGTACTCGGGCATTTCCCGTATGTGAATAGATTATTGCACCGCGGTCAATGGCGTATGCTTCGTAGTCTATCTTGTGGCGATCTATAGCTTCAAGTGTGGTTTCTTTCATATTGTAAAATTACGTATTATTTCCCAAATTGCCAAATTCTGACGTAATTTTATTATCCCCAATCATCGCAATAGTTCATACCTTTGCACTGAATTTCAAGAAAGGTATGAATAGAAGACTTTTTTATGTATTGGCCATGTTTATGGCCGTTGTATTGACAGCCCGTGCCCAGGATGAGCGCCGGATGAGCATCGAAGAGATGTTTGGGTTAATAAAACAGAACAACAAGAGTATTAAGGTAAGTCAAACCATGACGTCTGCTGCTGCCGAAGGTGTAAAGGCAGCCCGTAGTCAACGTCTGCCGGATATAAGCGCACAGTTAAGTGCCAGTTATATAGGCAATGTATTGCTTACCGACCGTAATTTCGGCAATGCTCAGGGATGTAAGTCGCCTCATTTTGGCAATCAGTTTGTGCTGGATGCCCGGCAGACCATATATGCCGGTGGTGCAGTATGTGCCGGCGTGCGTTTGGCCGAACTGAGTTCCGAACAGGCTAAGGCCGAACTTGCGCAGAACGAACAGAATCAACGTTTTATGGCCTTGGGACAGTATCTTGACCTTGAGAAGATAGCCCACCGCGAAGAGGTGATAGAGAAGAATATATCGCTTACCCAACAACTGATAGGCCATATCAAGGAAAAACAGCAACAGGGCGTGGCGTTGAAGAATGATATTACCCGCTATGAGTTACAGATGGAAACACTACATCTTAATCTGGTAAAGTTACAGAATACCCGCAAGATACTGAACCATCAGCTCTGCAATACGTTAGGACTGACTACCGACTGCAAGATAGAACCTACCGACGATGTAGCTACTGCTCTATTCGGCAAAGATGGCGAGGCTTATTGGCAAAATGCTTCGGGGGTTACCAGTCCGCAGATATTGATAGCTGGTGTAAACGAACAGATGGCCCGTCAACAAGAACGTATAGCAAAGAGTGACTTGATGCCCAAAGTGGCCATTGTGGCACAGAACAATTTTAACGGACCTATCACCTTCGAGTTGCCGCCAATAGACAAGAATCTCAATATATGGTATGTGGGCATAGGCGTACAGTATCAGCTCTCATCTCTCTTTAAGAGCAATAAGAAGTTGGCACAGGCACGGTTGGAAAGTCAGGCTGCAGCTACGCGAAAGGCAGTGGTTGCCGAGCAACTTAATAATAATGTACAGTCAGCCTATACCCAGTATATGCAGAGCTATGTAGAGTTGGAAACCCAGCAAAAAAGCGTAGAACTGGCGCAACGTAATTACAACGTGATAAATGATAGGTATCTAAACCAGTTGGCACTTGTTACCGATATGGTGGATGCCAGCAATATGAAACTCGATGCCGAATTGGGCGAGGTAGATGCACGTATCAATATAGCCTATGCCTATTACAAGATGAAATATATAGCAGGACAATTATAATAAATAGAATATGAAGAATATAAAAAAATACGTTTATAACGGTGTGGTGCTCCTCTTGATAGTTGTTGGAGCAGTTATAGTAATCGTTAATTTTGGCCATTTCGGTCATGTAGAGTTTACCGATAATGCTCGCGTGCGTCAGCATGTAACTCCACAGAATACCCGCGTTCAGGGCTTTGTCAAGGAAGTGAGATTCGAGGAATTCCAACCCGTAAAGAAGGGCGATACGCTTGTGGTAATAGAAGATACAGAGTTTCGGTTGCGCCTGGCTCAAGCCGAGGCCGATTTGGCACGTGCCCAAGAGAGTTCAAAGGCTTCGGGTACCAGTATTGCCACCACTATGGCAGGTATACAGGTTACCGATGCCAGTATAGACGAAGCAAGAGTCAATATGGAGAATGCCAAGCGTGAAGATGCTCGTTTTGAAGCACTGCTCAAGAAAGATGCTGTTACACAGCAGCAGTACGACAATGTGCATACGGCATGGCTTAGTGCCAAAGCCAGGTACGAACAAGTGTCAAGGTCGCGTGCTACTCAGACAAGCGTCAAGGCCGAGCAGGGGCATCATCTTTCTGCTGCCAACTGTTCTCTTCGACTTGCGCAGGCAGCTGTAGAACTGGCTCGGCTTAACCTTTCCTATTGTTATATTATTGCTTCTTGCGATGGCGTGGTAGGTACCAAGGATATACAAGAAGGTATGTTAGTGCAGCCAGGGCAAACAATGGTAAACATAGTTGACGCCAATAGTCTTTGGGTTGAGGCCAACTATAAAGAGAGCCAACTGGCACATATCCACGAAGGCTCAGAAGTAAGGTTTACTGCCGATGCCGTGCCAGGTGAAGAATATACAGGACATGTAGAGCGTATAAGTCGTGCCACAGGTAGTGCTTTCTCGCTGGTTCCGGTAGATAATGCCACAGGCAATTTTGTCAAGGTAGAACAGCGCGTTACCGTACGCATTAAGATAGACGGCAATAAGTCAGAGGCACTATCTAAACTACATGCCGGATATAACGTAGAGTGTGAGGTTAAATATTGATAAGTAGAGAATATGCTTCAGATGCCCCCTCAACCACCCACGGGCATGGCATTCAATATGCCCATGTTTCGCAAATGGGTTCCACGGCGTATTCAGCCATGGATATATGTGATATGTGCCTTTTGTATACAGTTCTCGGGAGGTATGTATCTCGGTGCCTTACAAGATGTGCGCGGTACCACTAACTTTATGATAGAAGACTTGATGCTGCTACTTTATGCCAATTTGGCTGGTATGGCGGTGTGGTTTCCAATGCTCTTCCGTATGAAATTCCGCTTTACTAACCAGCAACTTCTTGTTACATCGGCCGTGGTTATAGCGTTGTGCAATCTTATTACTATCCATACTACCTGTATGCCACTATTGCTTGTAGTATGTTTCATAGAGGGAATAGCCAAGATAGAAGCCACCTTTGAGCATATGAGCAATATACAACTGTGGATAACGCCCCGACGCGATTTTGCCGTATTCTTCCCAGTATTGCATATAGTATTGCTCACTTCTATACAGGGCAGTGCTTTCTTGGCGGCATGGTTTGGCTATCATTTTACATGGCAGATGATGCATGTGTTTATTGTGGGGGCCATGTGTCTGGTGCTTGGCGTGCAACTGTTTCTTTGTAAGCCTTTCTGTCCGATGCCCAATCGCATTAGTCTTAAAGGAATAGACTATCCCAGTGGATTGCTTATAACCGTACTCATGCTTGTAGTGTCGTATATACTGGTTTACGGTGACTATAAGATGTGGATGGACAGTCGCCAATTGCGTATATTGGTTGGAGTGGCGCTGGTGTTGGCCGGAATAGTGGTGCGCCGCTTGCTAAGAGTGAGTAACCCCTATGTAGACCTCAAATTATTTAGAATTCGCAATGTGGTACCTATTCTTGTGGTAGTAATAGTAGGTGAATTGTTGTTGGGATGTGAACATACTTTGGAAGATATACTTTATGGCGAGGTGATGAGGCTGGAAGAACATACCAAGGCATCATTATTGTTGTGGACTCTTCCTGGTATCTATATAGGTGTGGCTATAGATTTATTATGGCTCAAGGTGCTAAAATGGAAGGTGTGGAAACTTTTTGCCATAGGCTTTGGATTAATTCTGGCCTATGCCATGTTGATGTATTTTACCATAGATATGCAGGTAAATATAGAACAATTCCGGTTGCCGCTTATCTGCCGCGGAGCATCGTATGTCATTATTGCCGCTACGCTTATGTGGGCACTCGACGAGTCGGCACCCAGTTTGGAAATGTTCTTCATGGGAATGTTTGTATTCAATATATTCCATATGTATTTAGGTGGAGCGGCCGGTTATGGCTTTTATACCCATTTGTTCTCACACTTTATGAACGACGATATGGTGCGTTACGGGCAGCAACTAACCCTTACGCATATGGATATGGCGCATATGGATATGACTTCTCTTATGCAGCAATTTTCGCATAGCATGATGAGTGTGGCCATTAAGCAGATTTATGGTATTGTAGTATGGATAAGTGGAGTTATGACACTGTTGTTCATGACTCTTGATATTCCGGCAGTAAGAACTAATGTTCGCAAGGTGCCGCTATGGCCTGTCTATGGCATTGAATATTTAGGTAGACTGGTACAAAAAATGAGATAAAATGAGGGTGGTAATGCAAATTGCCACCCTCATTACTTTCGTGTGTGTACATATCTAATAAAAAATCCACTCGCAAAAAAAAAGATAAATTATTTGGTAAGTTTCTGCCTTACCGCTAAATTTGCAATATCCATAACAACAATCAGCCTTATTGTTGTTGAATAGCTTAAAGAACAATAAACTCTCGACTATGAATATGAAACACGTTTTGTTATCTTTAAGCATTTGTATATGCGCAGGTTGCCAACAGAGAACTTCTGTTGGTGATAGTTTTTACGCGGTCGACGATATTCCACAACAGCAGATTTTTTTCACGAAAGCGGGTCCTAATAGCTTGGTTAAGGGAAGTGGAAGTTTTGTAGTAGTACATGACACAGTATTTTTTGTGGACTATTACTATGATTATAATGATGGCAAGGAACTGTCTCTCTTCTCTTTGCGTGGCGGGAAAAAAGAACGTTTGGTTGATAATTGTTATACATTAATTATTAATATTGGAAGCTTATGAAATCGATCTGCGTAATTTTAACAATTCTGGCCTCTATGTGTAGCATGCGAATGGTAGCACAGACACCAGTGAAAACGTCGATGTGTAAGGTCGTAGGTCTAGTGGTAGACAAAGAAACAGAAGAGCCAGAGCCTATGGTTACGGTATGTGTGTCGCACAAGGGACTGTCTGGCCGAGGCACCCAAAAAGTGTTAGCCGATAACGCAGGCCGATTTGAAGTGGTGCTACCTATACTTCCGGGCGCATATGATATTACGGCAACAATGATAGGCAAAGTGGCTACGCCACGCCAAATAACCTTAGTTGATGGCGATACGCTCAAGGATATAGGACGGCTATATATGACAGACGATGTGAAGATGCTAAAAGAGGTAAAGGTGGAAGCCCAAAAACCATTGGTAAAAATGGATATTGACAAACTGACCTATGATGTAGCTGCCGACCCTGATGCTAAGACACTTAGGTTGTCAGAGTTGATGGGTAAGGTGCCCTTAATAAGCGTTGATGGTGATGGAAATATAGAGATGAATGGTACCAAGAAATTCTTGATACTACAGAATGGTCGTAAAACTGCCATTACGCGCAATCCTAAGGAAGTGTTGCGCAGTCTGCCAGCCGAGATGGTTAAAAGTATTGAGGTGATTACATCGCCAGGCGCCAAATATGATGCAGAGGGTATAGGTGGCGTTATCAACATAGTGATGCGTTCGCAGTTTGAGGGTCATCTTACCAATCTGTTTGCCGATGCCAGTACAACGGCTCTTGGTGGCAGCGTGATGACGATGAGTAAGATAGGTAAGTTTGCCTTTGACGGTAATGTTACTTACAACCGCCTACTGTTGCCCAAGGAAAATACTACTACGCTACGCAACGGCTATGGCACAACCGGTGCTACGCAGCTGAGAAGTGAAGATAATAGTAAACCGCGGGGAAATACTGAGTTTGCTATGATTAATGCCAGTTACGAGATTGATAGTCTGCGGATGATAACCTTCTCGTTGTCGGGCATGGGGAGCCAGGATCATACGATGAGTGATGAATTTAGCGGTATGTGGAACCAGGGCGGCTCTCAACCGACCTATTCGTATATGCGCCATGGTAACCTGAAAAAACTCAAGTGTTAATGGTACCATCAACTTGGATTATGAGCGGGTAGGACGAAACAATCCACAGCGTACTACCACATTGTCGTATCAGCTGAGTAGCTATCCGTCGCGCAATAAGGATATTACCCAGTATAGTGATATCGTAACCGGCGGCATAGCTGGATTGGTAGATCAGTTACAACTGTATGATAACCGCTCGGACCGTCATGACATGACCAATGAGCATACGTTCCAGTATGATTACTCTACTCCCCTGGGCCGACAACATATATTCGAAGTGGGCGCTAAGTACATATTGCGCAACAATGAAAGCCAAAACGACCTATATGGTAGCCAAAGCCAGAGTGCGGAATGGACACGTAATGACTTGCGGAGCAACCACTATAAGAACCGGAATAATATTCTGAGTGGC
>CAVHVH010000026.1:0-11140 GCA_963639385.1 Oscillospiraceae bacterium | reverse complement strand
TATACTTACCGTGGAAAATTTATCTCGGTGATGCCCGGTTTGCGCTATGAATATACTTATCAAGATATCAAGTATCTGTCAGGCCCCATTGGGGTAGACGGGAATTACTCGAGTCATTATGCTAATGTGGTGCCCTCGCTGAAAGTAAACCTGAAGGTGGGTAAGTCGCAGTCGCTCCGTCTAGAATATGGCAAGAGGTTGTCGCGTCCAAGTATCTACTATCTCAACCCTTATTTCAATAATCTAAATCCGCAGAATATAGTGCAGGGAAACAGTAGTTTGGACGCTGAAAATAGCTATAACTTAGGTGCTACCTATGGATGGTTTGCCCGTAAGACCAGTCTTAATATCAGTCTAAGCTATAGGCATCTGAGTAATGGCATAGAAAGTTACAGCCGGCTGATAGGCGATGGTGGCGAATATTTTGATGGTGGTAAGCACTATGCAGCCTCAGGTGCTATATATACCACCTATCTCAATGTAGGACGGGTAGAGCGTACGGCGTTAGACATTTATTATAAATGGAACATCACTAACAAACTTTGGATTACACTGAATACAGGCGCAGCCTATGTTGACTTTAGAGCTCCCAGTAGGCAGTTACAGAACCATGGTTGGAGTGGCAAAGCTGACTTAAGGTTATCGTGGCGATTACCAGCCGATTTCTCACTGTATGCTATTCTTAGCGGAGAAACGAAGATTATCAACCTTCAAGGCTATGCTGATGGGATTGTTTATAACTATTTTACCTTGTCGCACTCGTTCTTGCATAGCAAGCGTCTCTCAGTGTCTCTCAGTGCTGCAGACCCATTTCATAAGTGGCTCAACCGCACTACAAATACCCGAGGCGTTGGTTATTATAGTCTAGCAGATAGGCGATATTCTCGACAACAATTTTCTATAGGGCTAAGATATCGTTTGGGCGATATGAAGTATTCTAAGACCAAACGCTCTATGCATTCTATCTATAATAGTGACTTGAAGGTAGGACCTACTGCGAAGTAGTGGAATGAAAGCCAGTTGGTTCCTGGCATTTTTGAGATTTGGCGGCAGAGACGTGTATTCTCTGTCGCCAAATTATGGATAATATATCCCCTATAAGATATCTCATTCATTCGTCAAAAGAGAACTATGTATTGCCAGTAGATAGCGCTGTTAGGGCGAAAATGGCGAACGAAATTCTGCGTTAAATACAATTAAACGGGCGAGAAAATCTGCAAAAGCCTATCTGTTATGGATTTTTATTGCTAAATTTGCATGCAATAAATTTCAAAAACAATATGTCATCATTTGTTGCAGATAAAGTAGTGATGGACGGTCTTACTTTTGACGACGTCCTTTTGATTCCCGCTTATTCAGAAGTGTTGCCTAAAACGGTAGAGTTGAAAACCCAGTTTTCGCGTCATATAGAGCTTAATGTGCCCTTTGTGACCGCAGCTATGGATACTGTTACCGAATCGGCCATGGCAATAGCCATAGCCCGTGAAGGAGGTATCGGGGTGATACACAAGAATATGAGCATTGACGACCAAGCTCGCCAAGTGGCTATCGTGAAGCGTGCCGAGAATGGTATGATTTACGATCCTGTAACTATCCGTAAAGGTAGAACGGTGAAGGATGCATTGGCCATGATGCACGATTATCATATTGGTGGAATACCTGTGGTAGACGAGGGAAATCATTTGGTGGGCATAGTAACCAACCGTGACTTGCGTTTTGAACGTAATTTGGACAAGACTATTGATGAGGTGATGACCAGCGAAAATCTGGTGACAACCCATCAACAGACCGACTTGACTGCTGCTGCACAAATTCTGCAGGAACACAAGATAGAAAAACTGCCTGTGGTAGATGCTGAAAACCACTTGGTAGGTCTGATTACCTATAAAGATATAACCAAGGCCAAAGACAAACCTATGGCATGCAAAGACGAAAAAGGACGTCTGCGCGTGGCCGCTGGTGTAGGCGTTACCAAGGATACACTTGAGCGTGCAGCCGCATTGGTAGCAGCTGGTGCCGATGCTATTGTGATAGATACAGCTCATGGCCATTCGCTCGGTGTGATAGAGAAATTGCGCGAGGTGAAGGCTGCATTCCCTAATATAGATATTGTAGTGGGCAATGTAGCAACGGGTGCTGCTGCCAAGATGTTGGTAGAAAATGGTGCCGATGCTATAAAAGTAGGCATTGGTCCAGGCTCTATCTGTACTACCCGTGTGGTGGCAGGTGTGGGCGTGCCCCAGTTGAGTGCTGTATATGATGTATATTTGGCCTTGCAGGGTACGGGCGTGCCATTGATAGCTGATGGTGGTCTGCGCTATTCGGGTGATATAGTCAAGGCATTGGCAGCTGGAGGCTCGTCGGTGATGATTGGCTCGTTGGTGGCAGGTACCGAAGAAAGTCCGGGTGACACCATAATATTCAATGGTCGTAAGTTCAAGAGCTATCGTGGCATGGGTTCGCTTGAGGCAATGGAACAGAAAAATGGGTCGAAAGACCGTTACTTCCAAAGTGATACCACAGATGTAAAGAAGTTAGTGCCCGAAGGAATTGCCGGACGTGTACCTTACAAAGGAACAGTGCAGGAAGTTATTTACCAGCTTATAGGTGGCTTGCGCTCGGGTATGGGTTACTGTGGTGCGGCAACTATCGATCTGCTGCACAATGCCAAGTTTACCCGCATAACCAATGCCGGTGTATTGGAGAGTCATCCTCACGATATTACTATTACAAGTGAGGCTCCAAACTATAGCCCGCACGAATAATTAAATGGTGGTAATTTATAAAACCACCCTAAAGATTTTAAAAATAAGATGAATAAAACAACAATGCTACTGATAGCTGTCACACTGTGGTGTGGCAGCTCAGTTCATGCTCAGACAGATCCCGTAGTAATGACAATAAACGGGAAACCAGTGTTGCGGTCTGAATTTGAATATTCGTATAATAAAAACAATGGTGCGAATGTTGTAGACCGTAAAAGCGTAGTAGAGTATGTTGATTTGTTCATCAATTATAAACTGAAAGTTGAGGCAGCTCTCGATGCAAAGCTGGATACCCTTGAGTCGTTTAAAAAAGAGTTTGCCACTTATCGCAATCAGCAGATACGTCCGTCGTTTGTAAACCAAGACGATGTGGAGACCCAAGCCAAAAAGATCTATGCCGAATACCAAAACAGGGTAGATGGTAATGGAGGATTGGTAAAGCCTGCACATATTTTGGTGATGCTTAGACAGAAGACCGACAAGGCAAAGGTGGCTGCAGCCAAGGCTCGTATAGACTCTATATATAGCGTACTGCAGGCGGGTGGTGACTTTGGTGATATGGCTCGTCGTCTTTCTGACGATAAAGGAACTGCTCAACAGGGAGGCGAATTACCCTGGATAGAGCACGGACAAACGTTTAAAGAGTTTGAAACGCAAGCTTATTCACTGCAAAAAGGACAAATGAGCAAGCCGTTTGAATCGCCGGCAGGTTGGCATATAGTCTTGATGAAAGACCGCCGTATGTGTATGCCTTACGATACGTTGCGTACCTCGATTCTAAAATTCATAGAGCAACGGGGCATGATAGACAATATCATCAATCAGCGTATTGATTCGATAGCTAAAAGCAAAGGCAATAATGTATCGCACGAGGATATACTTGTAGGCCGTATGAAAGAATTGGAGGTACAACAGCCCGATTTACGTTATCTTATACAGGAATATCATGACGGTTTGTTACTCTTTGAGATGAGTAATCGTACCGTATGGGAAAAGGCACAGAACGATAAAACTGGCCAGGAAAAATATTTCAAGGACAACCGCAAACGTTATAAATGGACTGAGCCCCATTATAAAGGTATAGCTTATCATACTCGTAATAAAGCTGATATTGCAGCAGTAAAGAAAGCGGTGAAGGGATTGCCTTTCGCAAAATGGGCCGAAGTACTGCGTACCACCTTCAACCAAGACAGCATCTTGCGTATACGTGTGGAAAAAGGAATATTTGTAAAAGGAGATAACAATACAATAGACCGTATGGTATTCAAGAGTGGGGCAGAAGTACAACCAGTTAAAGATTTTCCCTATGATGCGGTTTATGGAAAGAAGCTTAAAGCTCCACAGGAGGCCAGCGACGTAAATACACTCGTGTTAGCCGACTATCAAGAATTTTTGGAAAGTAAATGGGTAGAGTCTCTCAGACAAAAATATCCCGTAGAAATAAATGAGGACGTGGTACAAACAGTAAATAATCATTAGAGAATGAAGAATATATATAAAATAGGTATAAGCGCAGTTGTCCTTACGTTGATAGCTGGAGGAAATGCTATGGCGGGCAAGGGAAAGGCTGAAAAGAAAGATTCTCCCGTAAAAGATACCGCAAAGGTAGATAAAAATGTGGAAACAAAAGTTCCGGAGTCTTCCATTGTAGACGAGGTAATTTGGGTGGTAGGTGATGAGCCTATCCTTAAGTCGGATGTAGAAGCAATGCGCTTGCAAAGTCAAATGGAAGGAGTACAATGGAATGGAGATCCTGATTGTGCTATTCCAGAACGGATGGCTGTGCAGAAACTCTTTCTTCATCAGGCAGAAATTGACTCTATCGAAGTGTCTGAGAGCGAGGTTACTACAAGCATAGACCAACAGATAAATTACTGGATTTCTATGGCCGGCTCAAAAGAGAAACTGGAAGAATACCGCAATCAGACAGTTGCCCAAATGCGTCAGCAAATGCGCGATGATTTCAAAAATCAGCAGCGTATAGAGAAAATGCGCAAAGAGTTAGTTAAGGATATAACCGTAACTCCAAGTGAGGTGCGCAAGTATTTTGATAAACTCCCCGCTGATAGTCTACCATACGTGCCAGTAGAGGTAGAAGTAGAGATTATTACCCGTCAGCCTAAGGCTACACGTGAAGAAATCAATAAGGTAAAAGATGATTTGCGTAACTTTACCGACCGAGTAAATCGCGGTGAGACATCTTTCGCTACATTGGCGCGTCTTTATTCTGAGGATACAGAATCAGCTCGTCGTGGTGGTGAGCTTGATTATGTAGGACGTGGAATGTTGGATCAAGCGTTCGCCAATGTTGCCTTTAACCTTACCGATCCCAAGAAAGTATCCAAGATAGTAGAATCTGAATTTGGATATCACATAATCCAACTTATAGATAAGCGTGGAGACCGTATCAAAGTGCGCCATATCCTTCGTAGGCCCAAGGTAGATCAGGATGTGATAGAAAAGACGCGTATGCGCCTTGATTCTATTGCCGATGAAATACGCGAGGGAAAATACTCATTTGAAGAGGCGGCTTCGTATATTTCGGATGATAAGGATACACGTAATAACCACGGACTGATGGCAACCAATCAGACAGAAGAAGGACGTACCTCGCGTTTCAAGATGAAAGACTTGACAACAGAAGTGGCTCAGCAAGTAGAGAAAATGCAAGTAGGTGATGTGTCGAAAGCATTTGAAATGATAAATGAAAAGGGACAGAAAGTTTGCGCAATAATCAAACTTAAGACACGTATTCCTGCACACAGAGCCACACTTACTGAAGATTATCAGTTGATGAAGAACGTAGTACTTAATAATCTGCGTGAGAAGAAAATACACGATTGGGTGGTCGATAAGATAAAACATACTTATGTATGGATGGCCGACAGGTATAAAAACTGTAATTTTGAGTACCAAGGTTGGGTAAAATGACGATAGGAAAAAAAATACGAATATCAGTATATAGGCATAGAATTGCATACGTTGCAGTTCTATGCTTTTTTGCCATTTGCGTACAGTCTTTTGCATTTGTACAACACAAGACTGGAAAGCCGAAGAAAAAAACGGATGAAAAAATCTATCTCATCCATTCAGACGAACTCAAATTTGACCATTATGGAATAAATCCTGAAGCACAAATAGCCAAGGGGCATGTGCATTTTCGTCATCAGGGGGCAGAACTATGGTGCGACAGTGCTTATTTTTATCAAGAATCAAATTCGGTTAAGGCTTTTGGTAATGTACGCTTTCGTCAAGGAGATACCCTGTCGCTAACATCGCGCTATGCTGACTATGATGGAGTAGAACAGCGTATGGCGGCGCGATATAATGTAGTGCTGACCCACCGTAAACAGATACTCAAGACAGATAGCCTAAACTATGATAGACTCTATAATTATGCGTATTTTATAGAGGGAGGTACGCTTGAGGATGGTAAAGATAAACTTGTTGCCGACTGGGGAAAATACAATCTTGATACCCGCGAGGCTGTATTCTACTATAATGTGCGTATGCGTAGTGAAGACCGCAATATTGCCACCGATACCCTCTACTATGATACTCAGAAATCTATGGCTCATATAGTAGGCCCCGGTTCGACGATTAAAACGAAGGATGGCGTGGTTCTTACCACCGATGCTTATTATGATACAAAGACCGATAAGGCTCAACTTTTTAACCGTTCGCGATTAGAAGATAGTCAGAAAGTTTTAGAGGGCGATAGTCTCTATTATGTAAAAGAAGGTGACAGCTATGGCTATGGTAATGTAGTGTATATTGATAAAAAAAATAAGAACTCGCTGATATGTGATGAACTGAAATATAATGAGAAAACGGGCGAAGGCTATGCCACCAAACGGGCTCTACTTAAAGATTATTCACAAGGCGCAGATACCCTTTATGCCCATTCGGATTCAATACGTATCTATACATTCAATATAAATACCGATTCGGTGTATCGTAAGATACATTGTTATCATCATGCAAGTATCTATCGTACCGATGTGCAGGCTATCAGCGATTCGCTGGTGTTCAATAGTAAAGATTCGTGCATGACTATGTATAGAGATCCTGTGGTGTGGAATGGAGACCGCCAGTTACTTGGTGAGGTAATTCGTGTGTATATGAACGATTCTACCATACGTTTTGCCCAGGTTGAAGGTCAAGCTTTCTCGGTAGAGCAAATGCCGGATAAACAACATTTCAACCAAGTGTCATCGCGATTGATGAATGCTTATTTTACAGATGGAAATATTAGAAAGAGCGAAGCTATAGGCAATGTGCGTACCGTGTATTATTATACCGACGAAAAAGACAGTTCGCTTATAGCCCTCAATTATATGGAAACCGATACGCTGCGAATGTTCCTTTCGCCAGAACGTAAGCTGGAAAAGATTTGGGCCAGCAAACCCCAAGGAACAATGTATCCCATGACGCAGATTCCACCGGGAACAGAGAAACTGGACGTATTTGTGTGGCTTGAGGACTTGAAACCTCGTGATAAAGACGATATATTTAATTGGCGAGGAAAGAAAATTGGTGAGGGACTCGTAGTGCGCAAACGGCAGGAGGCTCCTCTTCAACATCTTGATAACTGATGGGGTGGTTAAATAGTACAAAGCCAAGAGGCTTCCGCCATACCTATATTTATATAGACGAGCGAAACGAGGCAGTAAGGCGTTTGCGACAGAACCGAGAGACAAGCATGATGCCAGAGATAACATCTTCAGATATCTCGTCAAAGTCACAGAAAAGAGTGGTATTCTCGGTGTCAGAACGTAGGCACATGGCGCAACGGGCATCATTACAATTGTTTGGAGCCATCATTGTTCCGTTGTTGATACTCTTCCTTGTTTTTGCAATTTTTATGCTTTTCTTTTAGAATTGTTATTATGAGCGATATTATTCAATTACTTCCCGATTCGGTGGCCAATCAAATAGCTGCAGGCGAGGTGATACAGCGGCCGGCCAGCGTAATTAAAGAATTGGTAGAAAATTCTGTGGATGCGGGGGCTGAGCGTATCCAGGTACTAGTTACTGATGCTGGTCGTACGGCTATACAGGTAATTGACAATGGTAAGGGTATGAGCGAGACCGATGCCCGTTTGTCGTTTGAGCGTCATGCTACCTCGAAAATCAAACAGGCTAAGGATTTGTTTGCCCTTACTACGATGGGCTTTAGAGGAGAGGCTTTGGCTTCTGTTGCTGCGGTGGCGCAGATTACCCTGCGTACACGGCAACAGACAGACGAACTTGGTACATGTCTTACTATTTCAGGCTCTCGTTTTACGGGACAGGAACCTTGTTCATGTCCTGTGGGTAGTAATTTTTTGGTAGAGAATCTTTTTTACAATGTTCCTGCACGACGTAAATTTCTTAAATCCAATTCTACAGAACTTTCAAATATTGTTGCTGCTTTCGAGCGTATCGCGTTAGTCTATCCCGAGATAACATTTACATTGTCGTCAAACGGTACCGAGATGTTCAATCTAAGGGCTGGAAATCTGCGTCAACGTATTGCCGATATATTTGGCCGTAAAATGGATAGCGACCTTATTCCTGTTGAGGTAGATACTACTGTGTGCAGTATAAAGGGGTATGTAGGAAAACCAGAGACTTCAAGGAAGAAAGGAGCACAGCAGTATTTCTTTGTCAATGGGCGCTATATGAAGCATCCATATTTTAACAAAGCCGTTATGGTTCCCTTTGAACGACTTGTACCTGCGGGAGAACAAGTGCCTTACTTTATTTATTTTACGGTAAATCCAGAAAATATCGATGTAAATATACATCCAACAAAAACCGAAATTAAATTTGAGAATGAGCAGGCTATTTGGCAGATCCTTTCGGCTGCAGTGCGCGAGTCAATAGGTGTGTTCAATGATGTGCCCTCTATAGATTTTGATACGACAGACTGTCCTGATATTCCTGTTTTTACAGAAAACCACGATACCCAGGTTGATGCACCAAAGGTTAATTATAATCCTCAATACAATCCTTTCAGTAGTGATGCACCATCGAAATCGGTACCACGCGACTGGCAACAACTGTATGCTGGCGCGGTAACTTCTAATGTCGAAGACGATTGGGAGACTCCCGTTACCGCTTCGCCGGTTAATGCCCCTATAGCCGAAGACCGTTCGCCCGTACACTATCAATATAAAGGACGTTATATTATGACAGCAGTCAAGTCGGGTTTGATGATTATAGACCAGTGCAGGGCCCATTGTCGAATTTTGTTCGAGAAGTATCTACGACAACTGGAAAATAAAAGAGGAGAATCTCAACGGGTAGTTTTCCCTGATGTGCTTCAACTTTCTCCAGACGATGTGACTACATTGCAAGAAATAATGCCTGAACTGGTTGATATGGGTTTTGAACTTACCAGTCTTGGTGCTAATAGCTTTGCAGTCAACTCTATTCCTGCCGATGTAGAGGGCGTTAATGCAACGGTGCTTATTAACGACATGCTGGCATCAGCGCGTGAACGGTGTGGCGACGTTAAAGACGATATCAATCAGCGGTTGGCATTGAGTATGGCTCGACATGCTGCTATTCCTCAAGGGCAAGTGCTTAGTAATCTGGAAATGGAGAATATCATTAATGAACTGTTTGCTTGCTCTAATGTTAATTATACTCCTGATGGCAAGAATATCCTATGTATTCTCAAACAACAGGAAATAGAGAAGTTGATGGGTTGATATCATGCGAGTATGTATCAATAAGTCGTTTTTGGAGTATGCAAAAACTGTGGCGATATCATGATTGGTAGACGTTATTGGTATAATCGTTGTGTAAAAAAGTGTTTATTTAACATAAATAAATAAAATTATTGAATATTTTTTACTTTTTAATATTGATTTTTTTTGTGAATGCCGTTAGAACTAAGGAAAAAATAATTAACTTTGCAACCAAGTATTGTGCATAGGTGTCTTGCACTCATTGCACACATTATAATTATATAAAGACAATTATTGATTGTTTAATATAAAAGTTATGAAAAAATTATTGATTGTATTGGCTTTTGCCAGCGCATCTGTGTGCTCATTTGCACAGGATGCAGATCCTACACTGAAGTATAGTGTAGCTACCAATTCGTTCTGGAGCAACTGGTTTATCCAGGTTGGTGCAGATTGGAATGCTTGGTATTCAGCTCAGGAGCACGGTTCAAATTATTCAAGCAGTCCTCTTAAGGGCTTCCGCTCTAACCCCGGTGCTGCCGTAGCTATTGGTAAGTGGTTTACTCCTGGTCTCGGTCTTCGTACAAAGGTTCAGGGTATCTGGGGCAAGCAGGTTAATCCTAAAGGCATGCGTCAAGATGTAGGTAACAAGTATTGGGAAGCTAACGAGCAAGTATTGTTCAACTTGAGCAATATGCTGTGTGGTTACAATCCTAACCGTGTTTGGAATTTTATTCCATTCTTGGGTGCTGGTATTGGTCGCTCTATGAGCTATGACTATTATGCTATGGGTCTTAGCGCAGGTATCTGGAACCAGTTCAAGGTTAGCCGTCATGTAGCTATCAATTTTGAAGTAGGTTATAGCCGCTACGAAAATGATATTGATGGTCTGCCTGTTGCTTCTGGTGTAGGTGCTGCTTGGGAAAGCCATGACAACCACCTCTATGCTGAGGTTGGTCTGACCTTCAACTTGGGTAAGGCTTCTTGGGATAAGACTCCAGATGTTGACGCTATCAAGGCTCTCTCTCAGTCTCAGATCGATGCTCTTAACGCTCAGCTCAACGATGCTAACGCAGAGAATGCTCGTCTGAAGAAACTTTTGGCTGAGAAGCCAGCTGAGGTTGCTGCTACCAAGGAATATGTACATACTCCTGTATCAGTATTCTTCAACATCAACAAGTCTACTGTTGCTTCTAAGAAGGATCTCGTAAATGTACAGGCTCTTGCTAAGTATGCTGCTGACAACAACGCTAAGTTGCTTGTTACCGGTTATGCTGACAACGCTACTGGTAAGGCAGAATACAACCAGGCTCTGTCTGAGAAGCGTGCTGCTACTGTAGCTGACGAATTGGTTAAGATGGGTGTAAGCCGCGACAACATTACTACTAAGGGTAATGGTGGCGTAGATGAACTGTCTCCAGTTTCATTCAACCGTCGTGCTACTGTAACTGTTACAGAATAATAATATTTGTAATAGATAAAAATGGGGAGTGCTTATGCATTCCCTTTTTTTATGCTCGGCATGAAAGTGTGGTGATTATGTTTGGCCATTAACTTTTGGCGCGTAAATTAATTGTAAAAGGCGTATAAATATATAGAGTTTAAAGATGCCACCGTTGAGTTATCTTTTTTTGTCTGTTGCATGATGGTGTTTTGTCGTCTTTTGCTTTCTTTAGGTTTTACCAATATTTATAATTG
>CAVHVH010000025.1:15482-18942 GCA_963639385.1 Oscillospiraceae bacterium | reverse complement strand
GATGAGTGCCGAGGAGCAAACCTTCTGGGGCAAGGTGAAAGCCATGTTGCAGCAAGCCCTGCAAAGTCTGCTTGACGGTCTGGGCATACAGGGCAAGCGCAAGTGGGGCGATAAAGAATGGGCTTTTGTGCTGCTTTTCTTATCTCGAAATTAGGTTAGTACGAGGTATATTTTTAGAACTACATTTTATTATATCTTAGAATTGTTGTAATTTTGCAGTATAAATATTATGTGTTCAGGTTAATATGAGAAAAAATATATTTTTGGTTGCCACTCTGCTGGTATCAATGGTGGCTTTTGGTCAGACTACTGTCAAATTGCCAAAACCTGACAAACAGGTGGCAATGCCGCTTTTCACTGCTTTGCAAGCGCGCCATTCGGTACGTACCTATCAAAATAGGGAAGTAGATAATGCAACATTGGCTCAGGTGCTATGGGCGGCGTGTGGTTATAATCGTGAGGCAGACAAAAAGATAACTGCCGCATCAGCTATCAATAGTCAAGATATTGAGGTGTATGTAGTAAGGAATAACGGTGCTTATCGTTATGATGTAGATGCAAATGCCTTGGTAAAACTTACCGACAAAGACTTGCGTAGTAGTGTGGCTGGGCGACAGCAATCAGTGGCTTCTGCTCCGGTAATGCTTGTTTTAGCAAGCAATCAGAGTAAGTTTGCTGCACTGCAGGATAGTCAGGCTGCTGCGCGTTTGGGTATGATGGATGCCGGCTATGTATCGCAGAATATTTATCTGGCTTGCACAGCACTGAAACTGGGTACTGTGGCCCGAGCAACTATGGATACCGATGTGTTGAAGAGCGAACTTGGCCTTGGTGACGACCGATTGTTACTGCTCAATCACCCTATTGGTTGGGAGATAGAAAAATAACAAAAGATAATCTAAACTTTTAGAAAAGTAGAAGGGCAATATAAGCGCCTTTCAATTGCAAAAAAAATATACTGCGGTAATTAGGATACCGCTTTAATATATACAATAAGCCATATAATGAAGAAGACCAAAATAGTATGTTCGATAAGCGACCGCAGGTGCGAAGTTGACTTCCTGCGCAAGTTGTTTTTTGCAGGTATGAATGTTGTGCGAATGAATACCGCCCATGCTACGCAAGAGGGAATACGTTCAATAATACGCAATACCCGTGAGGTGTCGCCCCATTTAGCATTGCTTATCGATACTAAAGGTCCAGAGGTGCGCACTACCAATGTGGATGCCCCCATATCTTATAAAAAAGGTGATGTGGTAAAGATTTTCGGTCGTCCAGAGATGGATACTACCCACGATATAATTAATGTGACGTATGCCGATTTTACCAAATGCGTAGGCGAGGGCGCCCATGTGTTGTTTGACGATGGCTTGCTGGATATGCTGGTTCTCGAGCAGGCTGGACCTATGTTGGTGGCGCAGGTGCAGAACGATGGGGTGTTGGGCGCACACAAAAGCGTTAATGTGCCAGGGGTACATATTGACTTACCTGCTCTAACAGAGAAGGATAAGGCCAATATTAGTCTTGCCGTAGACGAAGATATTGATTTTATTGCCCACTCATTTGTGCGTAGTGCCGATGATGTGCTGGCAGTGCAGAAGATGCTTGATGAGCGAGGAAGCGACATCAAGATTATTTCGAAAATAGAAAATCAAGAAGGTGTAGACAATATTGACGAGATTATAGATGCGTCTTATGGTATTATGATAGCACGTGGAGATTTGGGCATAGAGGTCCCCTTGGAGAAAATTCCCGGTATACAGCGTATGATAATCCACAAGTGCGAACAAAAAAAGAAACCAGTGATAGTGGCAACCCAGATGTTGCACACCATGATAAACAATCCTCGGCCAACACGCGCCGAGGTGACGGATATAGCTAACGCTATTTATTCGCGTACAGACGCATTGATGCTTAGTGGAGAGACCGCTTCGGGCAAGTATCCACTTGAGGCCGTACAGACAATGGCCGCCATAGCAGAACAAGCCGAGCGCGATCGCATGGGCAACAACGATTTTGATATACCATTAAGTGCAGACTGTTCACAGCGCGAGTTTTTGGCCCATACTGCTATTGAGTCGACCCGCAAGCTAGGTGTTGCCGGTATCATTGCAGCCAGCGAGAGCGGTCAGACGGCTCGCGATATAGCGGCTTTTCGTGGCCCAACTCCAGTGCTGGCCATCTGTTACAATAACGAGAAAACCATGCGTTGGCTCAATCTGAGCTATGGTGTGATACCTATTTATCAGAAGAAACATGTAAGTTCGTTGTTCTTATTCATGGCAGCCCTTCGAATGTTGCTGCAGAAAGACTATATAAAGTACGATGACAAGATAGCCTATCTCGGTGGAAGTGTTGGCGGTAGGGGCGGAGCTACGTTTCTTGAGATAAACCGTGTAAGCCAAGTGTTTGATAAGTCGTACGAATTCCACTTGCCCGATATGGTAGACTGATTTCTTTATTCAGTCGGCCTGGCCTTTGCCTATGTGGAGGCCTATGTGCAATGGTTAAATAGGATAGGGCGGCTCTTAAAAGCACCCATAAACAAAAAGCGAGGGGATATTGATTAAGGTTGGTTCTAAAAAATACCATCGTTAAATCGATATCCCCCTCGCTATATATAAAAATTATCTGCGCCGCCTAAATTTCGGTATCAGTGACTTTCCGCTGAACTTTCGGTAGAGTTTCCATCCTAGCAGAGCAGCATCAAACAATCCTGCTCCAGTACTCAGTAGTCGTTGTACCCGTTTCGACGGAGTCTCGTGGCTTGATATCTCCTCTTTTGCGAAGAGCGATGTCCACAAATCCTTGATTTTATTCTCTTCGGCATCAATATCCTTGGCCAAAAATTCTCGACGGATGCGTATTTCGTCAAGCGAATTATAGTGGTTGGTATTTTCTTGGTAGGTCATAGCATTATTTCTCCATTAATATTCCTGCCAACAACCGTACCAATGGTCGCTCTATCCATTTCCTTCGGTTAGCTACGCATAGCAACAGTACAATAAAATAGGCTGCGGCTACAACGGCAAAAGCAAGTGCATTACCCAAGATGGGTGCCAAAGCGTAACCCACGGCAAAAGACAGATAAATAAGGGTAAGCATAAGCAGCGTAGCGATAATCATACCGATGGAAGCAATAGTGAGAATGCGTACCACCTTATCAACGAGATTAAGTTTGATATACTCACCCCGTAGTGCCAAATACTGCTTGATAGCTTCGACCAATTGGCCTATTGTCTCAATATTTTTGTCGTTAGAGAACATTTGTTGAGGAAACTTAGTCCAGTTCGTCTTCGGTGGCGTCCTTGATGTCGTCAACAAGATCGGTAACTTGTTTGCGGCTCAATTTAATGTCGTGCTTGGCACAGAAATCGTCAACTGCGTCAGAAATCTTCTTGCGTGTGTCTTTGCCTTTTTCAGGAGCCATGACGAGACCCAGGGCAGCTCCAGCAAGAGC
>CAVHVH010000025.1:9340-15472 GCA_963639385.1 Oscillospiraceae bacterium | reverse complement strand
AGAGCTCCGCCCAAAAAAGCACCAATGTAACCTAATGTTTTCATATGCTTGATATTTATTAAAAAGTTAATGAATCTATGATATTTGCCATAGGTATAGCTCTTATCATGGGCAAATGTAAGAAAAGAAAACAGATTGGCCATAAAAAGTTTGCCATTTTTTGTTAAAATGGTGGTATTTCGTGGTTTTAACAAACTTTATGCGACCCAATCTTCTGTTTTTACAGGATATTTTGTAATTTCGCAACAGATAATGAATTTAACAATCAAACAATATCTTAACAACAACATGAAGAAAAGTTTAGTTATGTGCGCTAGCCTCTGTGCCGCTTTTTTGTTGGCCAGTTGTGGTTCTAGCAAGGACAGCGCTTTCAAGAAGGCATACGACAAGGCAAAGGCTCAAGAGCAGGTAGCTGTTCAGCCAGAAACTCCAGCTCCTGTGGTAGCTCCTATTGTAGAGAAACCCGCTACCCAAACTACTGTGGTAGACAATGTGGATAATGCAAATGTGCGTACCGAAGATGTTACTCTAGTGAGTGGCTCTGGCTTGCAGAATTTTAGCGTAGTAGTAGGTTCGTTCTCCCTCAAAGCCAACGCTGAAGGCTTGCAGAATACTTTGAAGGCTGCCGGATATAATGCGCAGATAGTACTCAATTCAGCTCGCGGTATGTATCGTGTAGTAGCTAGTACTTATGCCGATAAGGCAGCTGCCGTGCAGAGTCGCAATCAACTCCGTGCTGGCAATTATCCAGACGCTTGGTTGCTTTTCAAAAAGTAAATATTGATGCGTGTTCTTTCTATCGATTATGGTAAGAAGCGCACAGGTATAGCAGTGACCGACCCCTTGCAGATTATAGCCAATGGGTTGGCCACTGTTTCTACATCTCAACTTTTCGATTTTCTAAATGATTATATAGCCCGTGAGCAGGTGGAGCGTATCGTTGTAGGAAAGCCTGTTCAGCCAAATGGTACACCGAGTGAAAATTTGGCGCGTGTAGAACAGTTTGTTGCCCGGTGGCGCAAAACTCATCCGGAACTACCTGTAGAGTTCTACGACGAACGGTTTACATCGGTGTTGGCTCATCGTGCAATCATAGATAGCGGTATTGGGATAGCGGCAAGACGGGAAAATAAAGGACTGGTTGACGAGATAAGTGCAACCATTATTCTTCAAGACTGGATGCGGTCGAAGAAGTTTTGATTTCGTATCTATAAAATTATGATTTTACCAATTTATATTTATGGCCAGCCTGTATTAAGAAAGGTGGCCGAAGACATCACCCCAGACTATCTAGGCTTGAAAGAAACGATAGTCAATATGTATGAAACCCTTGCTGCCTCAGAGGGAATTGGTCTTGCTGCACCCCAAATAGGATTGCCTATAAGACTGGTGGTAATAGACCTGGATGTACTGAAAGAGGACCTTCCTGAGTATGCGGGCTTCCATCATGCGTTTATTAATCCACACATTATAGAGATAGACGAGTCGTCGAAAAAGGAAACAATGGAGGAGGGATGTTTGAGTATTCCAGGTATACATGAGAGTGTGACCCGTTATACCCGTATTCGTGTTGCCTATCTTGATGAAAATATGGAAAAGCATGATGAGTGGGTAGAAGGTTATCTTTCGCGTGTTATGCAGCATGAGTTTGACCATCTTGAAGGAACGATGTTTGTTGACCGGCTTACGCCCCTTCGTAAACAACTTATTCGTAGTAAACTCAAGCAACTTACTCAGGGAAAATATCGTTGCTCCTACCGCACTAAGCCGGCAAGGCGATAGTTAAGATTACCAGTTACCCACAGTTGTAGTAGGTGAAGCGGTGGAAATAAGAGAGTGACTCTCATCGTTGCTCACTTTTATTCTGAGCAGAATATTTTGGCAATAAAGCATCACTCATAAAACAATCAGGATAATGAAGAATATATCAATCTGGAGTAACCAGAAGCCAACTGTCTTAGGCGGTATGAGGCGTATAAAAGCGTGGATAGTATCTACGGTTATATTCTTTGTTGCCTTTTTTAGTACGTCGCCTTTATATGCACAATATAATACCGATAGATTGATGCTTAGTGGCGAGATAGCTTTGCATTATGAGGATTATGTACTCTCCATCCAGTATTTTAATCAGATTATTGTATTAAAACCCTATCTTTATCAGCCTTGGCAGTATCGGGGCATTGCCAAGTTTTATCTTGAGGACTATAGTGGAGCAGAACACGATGTGACCCAAGCCCTAAATCTAAATCCATATATAGATGGGTTGTATGACTTACGCGCTATTTCTCGCGTAAGACAGAACAAGTATAAAGAGGCGATTGAAGATTATACCCAGGCTGTACGGCTTAATCCCAACCAGCGTAACTATTGGTTCAACCGTGCCCTTTGTCAGATGAACCTCAAAGAGTATGTTAAAGCTCATGCCGATCTTGATACAATAATGGGCAAGTGGTCTAGGTTTGCCAATGCCTACTCGCTAAATGCCGAGATATATCTGCAGGAAAAAGACACGGTTTCTGCAGCCAAATGGTTGGATAAAAGCCTTGAAATAGATCCCTATGACGGAAATTCGTGGACGACAAGAGCTTATATATCTTTAGCTAGGAAAGAGTGGAAAGATGCTGACAAGTTTTTGAGTAAGGCAATTCATCTCAAGCCTAAAGTGGTTTCTAATTATGTAAATAGGGCGTTAGCAAGATATAATTCGAATAATCTGAGGGGGGCAATGGATGATTACGATCGTGCCATTGATTTTGACCCCAATAATTTTTTGGCCCATTATAATCGCGGTCAGCTTCGTATGCAATTGGGTGATGATAATAGAGCCATTGCCGACTTTGATTATGTTATTCATATGGAGCCAGAAAATTATTTGGCCATATTTAACCGTGCTCTGCTCCATGACCGTACTGGTGATTTGAAGCAGGCTGTGCGTGATTATAGTACGGTGATTAACCAATTTCCGAATTTTTGGGTTGGTCTGTCATATCGTGCAAAGGCTTATCGTAAGTTGGGTATGACGTCCAAAGCCGAATTGGACGAATTTCGTATATTGAAAGCCCAGATGAACAAGCATCTCGGTATCCAGCCTCGTTGGAGTAAAAACAAACGGCGCGAAATGCGTAAGCGAAGCGAAATAGATCCTGACAAATATAATAGGCTGGTGGTTGACGATGAGAATATGCCCAGCCAGGAGTATAAGAGTGCTTTCAGGGGGAAAGTACAGAACCGTGCAGTGGAAGTTGAGTTTATGCCGATGTATGCCATATCGTTCTTTAAATATAACAATGGTGTTGCATCCTATCAGGCTTTCGACCGTGATGTAGAGCGTTTTAACACTCAAGGAACCGGGAACAAAACTGATTATCGTCTATATGTTACATGCAGGTCGCCTCAACTTACCGAAAAACAATCGCAGATGTTTTTCCAACTTACAGATTCTCTGTCAGCTGTTATAGGAAAGGCAGAACACGTAAACAGAGTAGGGCGCCAGTTGATGACGCGCGCAGTAGCTTATAGTGTAGTGCAGGATTTTGATGCGGCTATTAACGACCTTACCGTTATTGTACAGACAGATTCGCTTTCAGCAATGGCTTATTGGCAGCGTGCAGTATGTCAGCATCTTGTTAATGAGTTTGACCGTACCCATGGAGTGCAGGCGGCTGATGCGGCGGCACGGATAATGCGAGTTCGTACCGATCTTGATTATGCTATTAGGCTTGCCCCACAAAATGCATACCTTTACTATAATAGGGGTAATCTGCATGCTTCTAATGGTGAATATACCAATGCCATTGACGACTATACCCGAGCTATAAAGCTAGATGCCTATCTTGCAGAGGCTTATTTTAATAGAGGTCTAGCTTATGTAAAGAATGGCAAAAAAACAGAGTGTATACATGATTTGAGCCGTGCAGGAGAATTGGGTATTTATGAGGCATATAGCCTAATCAAACAAATTAATAACGATAAATAGGTTTGGCATACGGCAATAGCTTGGGTGCAAATCTATTATAGGTATGTATTTTTTTTGTATGGTCATAAAAAATACATACCTTTTCTTATTCTATCTCAATACAAAATAGTACTTTTGCATCGATTAAAATAAAACTAATTTGTATTATGGTTAAAATCACATTTCCTGACGGCTCCGTACGCGAATACGAAAGTGGAGTTACAGGGTTACAAATCGCCGAGAGCATTTCGCCGGCTCTCGCTCGCAACGTTGTATCTTGCGGTGTAAATGGCGAAACAGTAGAGTTGAATCGTCCTATCAATGCCGATGTAACTATTGCGCTTTATAAGTTTGATGACGAAGAGGGTAAGCATACCTTTTGGCATACATCAGCCCATTTGCTTGCCGAGGCGCTCAAAGAACTTTATCCTGGCATACAGTTCGGGTTTGGTCCTGCTGTAGAGAATGGATTCTTCTATGACGTGATGCCTGCTGCTGGACAGGTTATTTCGGAAAACGATTTTCCAAAAATAGAAGAGAAAATGCGTGAACTGGCCAAGAAGAATGAGCCAGTGGTTCGCCGTGAAGTGTCTAAGGCAGAAGCTCTTAAGGAATTCAAGGCCGACGGTCAGAACTATAAATGCGAGCATATAGAGCTTGATCTTGAAGATGGTACTATTACAACTTATACGCAAGGTAATTTTACCGATCTCTGTCGTGGTCCGCACCTTCTTTCTACGGGTGATATTAAAGCTATCAAAATTACCAGTGTGGCCGGCGCTTTTTGGCGTGGAGATGCTAAGCGTGAACAGATGACACGTATTTATGGTATATCGTTCCCCAAGAAGAAAATGCTTGACGAGTATTTGGTTATGCTTGAGGAAGCCAAGAAGCGCGATCATCGCAAAATAGGCAAGGAGATGGAGTTGTTCTTCTTCTCTGATCGTGTAGGCAAAGGATTGCCTATGTGGCTACCCAAAGGTACCGATTTACGCTTGCGCCTTCAGGATATGCTACGCAAGATACAGAGACGTTTTGGATATCAAGAGGTGATTACTCCACATATAGGTTCGAAGAATCTCTATGTAACATCGGGGCACTATGCTCACTACGGGAAAGATAGTTTTCAGCCAATCCACACGCCTGAGGAAGAAGAAGAGTATATGCTCAAACCAATGAACTGCCCTCATCACTGTGAAGTGTTTGCATGCAAACCACGTTCATACAAGGATCTTCCTCTGCGTATTGCAGAGTTTGGTACGGTGTATCGTTATGAGAAGAGCGGTGAACTTCACGGTCTTACTCGCGTGCGGTCGTTTACCCAGGATGATGCCCATATCTTCTGTCGTCCAGACCAAGTAAAGGGTGAATTCTTGCGGGTAATGGATATTATTCAAGCAGTGTTTGAAATTTTTAATTTTGATAATTTCGAGGCTCAAATCAGTCTTCGTGACCCTAATGATAAGGAAAAGTATATAGGTTCTGACGAGGTGTGGGAAGAGAGCGAAACGGCTATAAAGGAGGCTTGTGCTGAGAAAGGGCTCAATGCCAAGATAGAATATGGTGAGGCGGCTTTCTATGGCCCCAAACTTGACTTTATGGTAAAAGACGCTATAGGCCGACGCTGGCAGCTTGGTACCATCCAAGTAGACTATAACCTTCCGGCGCGTTTCAAACTGGAATATACCGCTGAAGATAACACCAAGAAAGTGCCTGTAATGGTTCACCGTGCACCCTTTGGCTCACTTGAACGTTTTACAGCAGTTCTTATAGAGCATACCGCTGGTCATTTCCCATTGTGGCTTACGCCTAATCAAGTGGCTATTTTGCCTATCTCTGAGAAATATAACGATTACGCCCGCAAGGTAAATAGATACTTAGAAAGTCAAGGTGTACGTACACTTGTTGACGATCGTAACGAGAAAATTGGCCGTAAGATACGCGACAATGAATTGAAGCGTACACCTTACATGGTTATTGTGGGCGAAAAGGAGATGGAAGAAGGATTGGTAAGTATGCGCAAACAGGGTGGTGGCGAACAAGCTACTATGTCTATGCAAGATTTTGCAAAGCGCATTAACGATGAGGTGGCCGAACAATTGAAGGCAACCGAGATAGAGCCCAAGAACTAAATTGGAGATGGTAATTTATAGAACCACCCTGATATAACCTAACTT
>CAVHVH010000025.1:0-9330 GCA_963639385.1 Oscillospiraceae bacterium | reverse complement strand
CTTGTAGAGTTTTCTGTAAGCTGGGCTTTTTAGAGATATGCTTTGCATGAGCGTTGTCTAACGGGTGGAAGTTTAAAGTACACTTGATAGAGTTCTTGGGTACGGCGGTTCGGGTAGTAAGTAAATTCATCTTGTAAAGACCATGCTGAGTTCTATATTAATAGCAAAAAATGGTAAAATATTGAAAATTAACCTATTTTTATGGGTGGTTTCTCACTATTTAATAGGAAACAAATTATCAGTTCGCTTTTTTTTCGTACCTTTGCAAAGAAATGCGTAAACTATTAAAGCATTAACACATTATGGCAAAGAAAATACTATTCGTCAACCAAGAAATCAACCCCTATCTCCCCGAATCGGCAATGTCCCTTATTGGTCGAGATCTACCCCATAAGACACAAGACGCAGGTTTTGAGATTCGTACATTTATGCCCAAATGGGGAATTATCAATGAGCGTCGTGGACAGTTGCATGAGGTTATCAGACTGTCAGGTATGAATTTGGTAATCGATGACACTGACCATCCGTTGATTATTAAGGTAGCTTCAATTCCAACGTCAAGAATTCAAGTGTATTTCATTGACAATGAAGACTATTTTACAAAGCGCCAGATGACGATGGATGAAAGTGGTAATGAATATACCGACAATGGGCAACGAGCCATTTTCTTTGCTCGTGGTGTTATAGAGACTGTAAAGAAATTGCGATGGACTCCAGACCTTATTGTATGTCAGGGATGGATGTCGGCTGTAATTCCATTCTATGTGAAAACTGCTTATCACGACGAACCTACGTTTGCCAACACTAAAGTGGCTATGTCTTTATATCCCAACCAACCAAAAAATATTCTTGGAGAAAATTTTAAAAAGACACTCGAGTTCAAGAGCGCCAATGAAGAGTTGTTGAAACCCTACAATACTAATTTCGATTTGATAGAACTTGGTAAGTTGGCCATTGATTATTCTGATGGCGTAATCGAGGGGGGGACTCCAATAACAGAATCTCTGATAAAATATGCAGAAGACAAGCAATTGCCTTTGTTGCGCTATCCTGGAGAAAACTATGGACAAGCATACATAGATTTCTTCAACTCACTCGTTTAACCAACAAGAATTTTCATGAAGCTATTAAGAAATATATTCGGCCTGTTGGCCATTGTTGCAACATTCGTTGCGTGTGACAATACGACCGACAGTATTGGTCATACCATTATTGACGGTGCCGACATAGCCATTGAAACCGATACTTTTTCGGTATCTACCCGTTCGCTTTTAGCCGATTCAGTATTGTCTCGTAACATCATTGCTTATTTAGGTAAGGTGAGAGATCCTGAAACAGGCGCATATGTTACAGGCGATTGTATGATACAGTTCAACTGTTTGGAAGGATTCTCATTTCCCAAGAAAGACAGTATCCGTAGTTTGGAAAATGGTGAAGTTATTGCAGATTCATGTGAAATAAGGCTCTTTACTTCAGGATATTATGGTGATTCCATTACACCTATGAAAATGCGTGTCTATGAAATGGATAAGCCCATGAATGAAGGTAAGAACTATTACTCTAACTTCAATCCTAAAAAAGAAGGACTCATTGCAACAAATGGATATTATGTGAACAGGCCATACACCATAATAGACCTAAGTGAAGTTGACAGTATCAGGGAAAACCAATATTACCAAAATAATATTAGGGTGTTGCTCAACGATAAATACACCGACCGTAATGGAAATCAATACAAAAACTATGGTACCTATATTCTAAGGAAATATTTTGCCAATCCTTCAGATTTCAAAAACGATTACACGTTTATTCATAATGTAGTTCCAGGTTTCTATTTTCAAAATACTGGTGGCTTAGGCTCTATGGCTTATATAGGAAGTAGCCAATTGAACGTATATTTCCAGTATGTCTACAATGACAGTGTAATGAAGGGTGTGGTAACTTTCGCAGGTACAGAAGAGGTGTTGCAGACATCTACCATTACCAATAGTCAAAGTATTAGTGAGTTGGCCAACGACAATAGTTGCACTTATCTCAAGTCGCCAGCAGGTATATTTACAGAAATGACCCTGCCTATTGATGAAATATTTGCGGGGCATGAAAAAGAGTATATAACTTCTGCAAAAATATCCCTAAGACGTATTAACAATACCAGTACTAGCAAATATGCACTTGGGGCCCCGTCAACTCTGCTTATTGTGCCAAAGGCTGATATGCATTCATTCTTCGAGAACAATAAGATTGTAGATTATAAGTCTTCATTCCTTGCCACTTATGACTCGTCAACCAATACATATACATTCAATAATATTTCGGGACTGGTCAATTACCTTAATCAAAATCGGGGTGCCACCGATTGGAATAAGGTTGTCGTAATTCCTGTATCCATAGCTTACAGAACTGATGCATCAACTGGTGGACAAACAATAGCCAGTGTGGTACATGATATGTCGCTAACAAGTACCCGATTGGTAAAAGGAACTGATGGAGCGGCTTCGCCCATTAAGATAAGCATTATTTATTCCAAGTTCAAATAATGGCCGATAACTATTTGGAACGCCACCGCGAAGAATACGAAAAAAAGAAATTGGCATGGTTGCGTAAACAAAAGCATTTGCCAGTGCAAAACATAAAGCTAAACAGGCCTGAAGACGAAAGTCTTTAGGCCTGTTTGGCTTTTGTACATTATTATTGTTGAATCTATCCCTTAATCGTATATCGTGCAAACTTAAGTAACAATTGCTTAGTGCCAGTATTTTCGAATTCAACAGTAGCTTTGGTGTTCTCTCCACTTCCTTCTATTTGAATTACTTTGCCGATACCAAAACGCTGGTGTTCGATTATGCTTCCTATACTAATACCTTTAGAACTACTTGTGGACACTGTAGTAGAATTTTTTGGAACAGAAGACATAGTTGCCCGTCCACCATTTGAAATGACAGCAGACAACCGTTTTAGATTTCCACCATGGGCGGCATAGGCTTTTTTAAAGTTGGAAGAAAACGGGTCTACTGCAACATCTGGTGTATGTACATTTGTGATTTTAGGCTTTTTGTCTGCCATGAATTGTGTGGCGACAGGATGGGAGTTCTGCCAGCGGTTATAGTTTTGATAGCCATATCCATCTGTCGTGTTACGTCCATACTGATTTTTGCTACTATCCTCAATTCTGTCATAACCCTTAGCCGAGATGATATTTAGATAACAGGGTGCAATATCACGTATAAATCGACTTGGAGTAGTTAATTCCATTTGTGAGTATCTCCATCGGTTTTTGGCACTGGTTAGAATGCAATGCTTTTGGGCACGGGTTATGGCAACATAGAGTAAGCGTCGCTCCTCCTCAAGTTCTTTCAATGAATTAGAGGAACGTAAACTTGGAAATGTCTTTTCTTCCATGCCCACCACAAAAACTGTTGGAAACTCAAGTCCCTTGGCGGCATGAATTGTCATCAGGTTTATTTTGTCATCATCGGTATCTTTTTCGTCTGCATCGGTATGCAGCGAAACCTGTTGGAGAAAATCTCCTAAAGACACGCTGTCTGTACGTCCTTCTTCGTTTCTGATATCAACGAACTCGCCTATACTGCCAAGCAATTCTTCTAAATTTTCCTGTCGAGAACGGCTTTCCACATCTTCAGATTGATATAAGTCAGTCAAGATACCACTCTCCCTCACTATCATATTTGCCATCTCAAAAGCATTCATATTGGTGAGTTGAGATATAAAACCATTAATTAATTTTACAAACGAATTGAGTTTGGCCGAAACTCCACGATTAACGTCAAGATGAAAATCTACAGGTCGGCATAATACATCCCAAATGCCTACCTCTGAGTTGTGGGCTGTGTTGATAATTTTTTGCAGAGTGACATTGCCTATCCCGCGTGCGGGGTAGTTGATAATCCGTTTAACAGCTTCTTCGTCAGATGAATTTACAATCACTCTGAAATAAGCTATAACATCCTTGATTTCCTTGCGTTGAAAGAACTCCATATTTCCCACAACTCGATATGGCATAGCGTGGTTTCTGAATTCCTCTTCAAAAGTGCGACTTTGAGAATTTGTACGGTACAGTATGGCAAAATCACGATAATCGCAATCCTCTTTTCTCATAATATCGCGTATCGTTTTGCTTACCACGGCCGCCTCTTCTCTGTCGCTATAGAGTTGGCGATAGCTGATTTTCTCTCCGTTAGCATTCTTACTGAATACATCTTTGTCAATTTGATGTTGGTTATGTTTCATCAAACTGTTGGCAGCATTCACAATTTCTGGTGTAGAACGATAATTGCGTTCAAGTTTGAAGATGCGTACCCCAGTATATATCCGTTGAAAATTAAGGATATTGTCTATCTGGGCACCTCTAAAAGCATAGATGCTCTGATAATCATCGCCTACAACGCATATCTTCTGATGCTCTTTAGTGAGCAACAATACTATCTGTTGCTGTACCGAATTGGTGTCTTGATATTCGTCTACCAAAACATACTCGTATTTCCGAGCATATTTTTGGCATATATCTTTCTTATTCTTGAACAATAAGTATGTGTTAACCAGCAAATCATCGAAATCCATTGCATTTGATTGGCGTAGGCGCAATTGATAGGTAGAATAAATAAGGTAAGTTTGGTCTACTTTTGCAAGTTTGTCTCTTTGTCGTAAATCATTGTCTTCTGCATAGTGTTGGGGCAAAACTAACCTGTTTTTAGCCTTTGAGATAGTGGCGAATATGTTGGATGGCACATATTGTTTGTCGTCCAAATGCATATCCTTGATAATAGTTTTTATAACATTTTGGGAGTCTTTTGTATCATAAATCGTGAAGTTAGATTTGAAGCCTATCGATTCTGATTCACATCGAAGAATTTGGGCAAATACAGAATGAAATGTTCCCATGTTCAGATAATGAGCTTGCTCGGCTCCCATTAATGTGCCTATGCGCTCTTTCATTTCTCGCGCAGCTTTGTTGGTAAAGGTAAGAGCTAATATGCTCCATGGCTTGTATCCTTGCTGCAAGAGATAAGCTATTTTGTATGTAAGAACGCGTGTCTTTCCTGAACCGGCACCTGCGATTACCAATGATGGCCCGTCATTGTATACAACGGCTTCACGCTGACTGTCGTTAAGGTTGTCAAGAAGATTCTCCATATTTGTCAACCATTAATTTACTATTTTGACGAATAAATTCCACCCGAACTCGTCTTGGGGTTATAGTCTTCACCCTCTTTTGGAAATGAAGGTATAAAGCGCATTTCCCGCATTATCCGCTTCTGTCTTTTCAGCATGTAATTGCTGGGGTACTTAGAGCTAAATTTGCGCGGATTAGGTAATGTTGCTGCTATTAGAGCACAGTCAGAGCGTGTAAGTTCATAGGCAGTTTTGTTGAAATTATATTCAGCACATGCGTCTAAACCATAAATAGAACTGCCCATCTCTATTGAATTTAGATACACTTCCATTATGCGTTGTTTGCTCCACAGTATTTCAATAAGTGCAGTAAAATAAACTTCAAAGCCTTTTCTTATCCAACTTCTTCCTGGCCACAAAAAAACATTCTTTGCGGTTTGCTGGCTGATGGTACTTGCTCCGTGTTTTCGTCCATTTTTATTATTTATATTGTGGGCTGCGGCTTTTTCTATGGCATCAAAGTCAAAACCGTGATGCAACAAAAAGCGCCCGTCTTCGCTGGCCATTACAGCCACTGGCATGTGGGGAGACATCTGTTCTATAGGAATCCAATGATGGTGTATGGTAACACTTCCTGTTTCCACACATCTTATAAGCATAAGCGGAGTTAGGTAAACAGGTATAAAGCGATAGAGGATGACAACTAAGACAGAAGATGCAAAAAAGAGTGCAACAGCCCATCTTACAAACTTAAACAGACTCTTCATTTATACGAAAAATAAAGGGCACAACGTAATATCCGGTGTGCCCTTAAATTATAGTGTGTTAAATTAGTTGAGTTTTCCAGCATTGGCAGAATCTATCATAGCCTGCGAAGCATACATATATATTTCTACGCGGCGATTAAGCTGACGGCCACTAGCGGTACTGTTGTCAGCAACAGGCTGAGCACTGCCGTAACCCTCTATATTCTGGATCTGAGTATTAGTAATTCCACACTGCTTCAAATAAGAAGCTACACTCTGAGCGCGTGAATTTGAAAGAGGTATGTTTATGCCGTCATTGCCAGTAGAGTCTGTATGGCCATAGATGTCTACATAACAATCGGTATTTTGCTTCAGTACATTTGAGAATTTTGCCAATTCGCTTTTTGATGTTGCATTAAGTTCAGACTTGTTAGTAGCAAACAGAATACCACTGTCAAAGGTTACTTTAACGGCAGATAATCCATTCTTGTCAGTAACCTGTTCTACCTTTGCATTCTCTACTTGAGCTTTAGCTTGCTCGGCCACTTTATCCATATGACGGCCAATTATTGCACCAGTACCAGCTCCCACGGCTCCTCCGATAGCTGCACCCACTGCAGTGTTACCGGCAATCTTGCCAATGATGGCTCCCAATACTGCACCGCCGCCAGTGCCGATAAGAGTTCCTGTTCCTTGCTTTGTTGCACAACCAATTACTGTAAGTACGCACAAGATAAATGCGGTGAATTTAATTTTCATATTTACCTAATATTAAAAGTTTAACGGTTTTGTTGAGCATGCCGATGTATGGAAATGTACAAATGGCATCATGCTTTATTAATTGCAAAGTTATAATGTTTTTCTAGAAATCTCTGCTTTTTAAATGTTTTTTTTAGTAATTTTGCAATACATTGTTGAAACTTACGCATTTAACTTAATATAATCCCACTGAAAAGAGGCTTGTCTTACAAGCCTGTACCGGGAACAATAAACAATAAATATAAAGATGGCAATAGAACTGAAGGCTCTTACCAAGAGGGCAGACAATTACAGCCAGTGGTATAACGACTTGGTGGTAAAAGCCGATTTAGCAGAACAGTCGGCTGTACGCGGATGTATGGTTATAAAACCTTACGGCTACGCTATTTGGGAAAAGATGCAAGCCCAACTTGACAAAATGTTTAAAGAAACGGGGGCAAAAAATGCTTATTTCCCACTACTTATTCCCAAATCATTCTTATCACGTGAAGCCGAGCATGTAAAAGGCTTTGCCAAAGAATGTGCTGTAGTTACCCATTATCGCCTCAAATCAAGTGAAAACGGAAATAGTGTAGTGGTAGACCCGAGCGCCAAGTTAGAAGAGGAACTCATTATTCGCCCAACCTCTGAAACTATTATTTGGAATACATATAAAAATTGGATTCACTCTTACCGCGATCTGCCGTTGATGTGCAACCAGTGGTGCAATGTGATGAGATGGGAGATGCGTACGCGTCCATTCTTACGTACATCTGAGTTCTTATGGCAAGAAGGCCACACGGCTCATGCTACACGCGAAGAAGCCGAAGCCGAAGCCCAAAAAATGCTTGGTGTATATGCAGAATTTGCAGAAAAGTGGATGGCTGTCCCCGTTTTCCAAGGTGTAAAAAGTGAAACCGAACGATTCGCTGGTGCATTGGACACTTATACCATCGAAGCCATGATGCAAGACGGAAAAGCACTGCAGAGTGGAACAAGTCATTTTTTAGGTCAGAATTTCGCAAAATCATTCGATGTAACTTTCCTCAATAAGGAAAATAAGCCCGAATATGTATGGGCAACATCTTGGGGGTTATCAACCCGCCTCATCGGTGCCTTAATTATGACTCATAGCGATGATAACGGATTGGTCCTTCCTCCGAAGTTGGCTCCTGTTCAGGTTGTAATCATTCCTATAAGTAGAGGCGGCGAACAGCTAAAGGCCATAACAGACAAATTGAGTCCGGTAATTAGCAAATTAAAAGAGCTCGGTATAAGTGTAAAATATGACGATGCAGACAATAAGCGTCCAGGCTTTAAATTTGCCGATTACGAGCTTAAAGGAGTACCTGTACGTTTGGTAATGGGTGGCCATGATTATGAAGAGAATACCATAGAGGTAATGAGGCGAGATACTCTTGAGAAATCTACCATAAGTTTTGACGGCATTGTAGAATACGTAGTGAAGTTGCTGGAAGATATCCAAGATAATATCTTTGCCAAGGCCAAGAATTTCCGTGACAGTCATGTATATGTTTGTGATGATTACGAAGAATTCAAGACACGTATTAAAGATGGAGGATTCTTCCTTTGTCATTGGGATGGTACTGCTGAAACTGAAGCTAAAATAAAAGAGGAAACTCAAGCCACTATACGTTGTGTACCATTCGACTATGAGCAGACTCCAGGAGTAGATATGGTAACCGGAAAACCTAGCAAGTGCCGAGTTCTTATAGCAAGAAGCTATTAATAGTCCTCTGTCGAATAATATTTTTAAGGCGGTAATTTTTACTACAATCCTTATATCTCTTATATCCCTGTCTGAGAAAATCGGACAGGGATTTGCTATACCTTGGTAATAGGAGCATGGGTGTTAATTTTATCTGCTCTGTGAAAGGGGAAATAATATACAAGGTTGTATGCCATGACAGTAGAAAGTCTAACGGCAAAGTATTTAGCCATAAATATCCAGCCATAAATATCCAATCTACAAGAATGAATTTATTCAACCCTATAAAACATAAAGTTGGATTAAAAAATCATGGAAAAACTCAAATGAAACATCAATTTTTCATTGCTCTATTCTTCGCACTGACTGGCGTTTCAATGCATGCGCAGACCACTAGTAGTCAAACGGCAGAAAGTATCATGAGGGTAAACACCACAAAAAACACACTAGCAGAAATGCGGCAGCAGATTGACTCGATTGATAGTCTGCTCATTGACCTCCTTGCTCGTCGCTTACAGGTGTGCCAAGCTATTGGCGAATACAAGAAACGTTATGGTATAGCTGTGGTACAGAAGGATCGCTATCACGAAATCCTGGAAAAACGAAGCCGCCAAGGAGCAAGCAAGGGACTTGCCCCCATCTTTGTGAAAAGCATCATGAACTTGATACACGACGAGTCGGTGGCACAGCAAGAGAAATTAAAACGTGAAGGAAAATGAAAGAACTAAACCCCTATGCCTCGGAACTCTTATATGAAGAATTGTTGGATAGAAACTCATAGCTCCAATCCTTTCAGCCATTTCTCTACTGCGGCCTTGGCCTCCGTGCGCTCGTTTTGAGCCGTGTGGCCATACATGCCGAGTCCCTTTTGGAATGTCGCACCTTTGCAAACTTGGCGTATCTGACTCTCGTTGGAGAGACCGCTTCCCTCATGGGTGCAGAAGGGGATCACCGTCTTGCCTGCCCACTGGTGAGCCTCGATGAAGG
>CAVHVH010000024.1:0-19986 GCA_963639385.1 Oscillospiraceae bacterium | reverse complement strand
ATCTGTTGATAACTTCAAAATAACCCCCAAATGGGCTATTTTTGGCCAAAACTTTCGCAATTTTTATCGCAAAAAATGGGTCGAAAATAGGCTCTTTTATAACATCTATTAACAATATTAGAAACCTATATGTTAAATATTCTAAACACACAGAAAAAGTGCTTACAATTTGTTAGTTCCTGTATAACGTCATGGTAAAATAACGCCACACGCAAGCCCACCCCTACTGTACTAAACCCAGCACCAATGCTAATGATCACCCATTAGAATGAACTGCAAACACGCCTACTGCCCGTTGGTTGAAACAATGGCCGAGTTGATTGAAATTAATTGCACCGCAAACTCTATTACTATACCTTTGCAGCATATAGACATGCAGAAAGACAGAAGAAGGAGTCAATCGTTGATGTTTAATCTTTAGGGTAGCTCTGCAAACGCCCCCCTAAATAAATATTGAAGAATTATGAAAAGACTGTTTTTTATTGGACTGAATTTCAAACCGTTATTCTGTCTATTGACCGCAATAATAATGGCGGCCTGCTCGTCAAGTCCTTTTCTGAGCGATGATGTCAACGATGAAGGAAGCAATGACAACAATGGCAATACCGACAGCGGTTCGTCGGCAACAACCTACGCCAGTTCGTTGGCCGATCTCACATCGTTCGACATAGCCATAGACAAGACCGCTCTTGAAGAAAGCGAGACTGTACCTGCTGACGACGAGGACTATATAGAGAACAATACCTTTAAGAACGAAGTGGCCATTGTCTTCAATGGTTCAACGGCCACGGTAAGCGGCGACGTAAGTGGGGTAACCGTAACCAAAAGCGCAGCCGATGTAACCATAAATTCTACGGCCAAAAAGGTAGTATACACCGTAAGCGGATCTACCAGCGATGGCTTCTTGAAGATATACAGTGACAACAAGTATCAGCTGGTACTTAACGGGGTAAGCATAACCAACCCCAATGGTGCACCCATAAACCTACAGAGCAAGAAACGCGCCTACATAGTGCTGGCCAACAGCACCGAGAACACACTGACCGACGGCACGTCGTATACCGATGCCACAGACAGCGAAGACATGAAGGCAGCGCTCTTTGGCAAGGGCAAGATGCTATTCTCTGGTACGGGCTCGTTAAGTGTATACGCCAACTGCAAGGCAGGCATACGCAGCGACGACTACATCATGTTCCGCCCAGGCTGCAACGTATATGTAAAAGCAACGGCCGGCAATGGTATCAAGGCCAACGATGCCATATATATTAAAGGTGGCGTAATAAACGTAGAAACTTCGGCCACTGCAGCCAAGGCCATCAGTAGCGATGGACTGATACAGATTGATGGAGGTCGCACCACAGCCATAACCACCGGCGGAGGCGAACTGGATGACGACGGTACCGATGTAAGCGGTGCAGCCGGAGTAAAGGCCGACAGTATATTTGTTATGAACGGTGGAACACTGCTCTGCAAGAGTACTGGGGCTGGCGGAAAGGGCATAAACATCGGCCAAACCCTTACCGTAAACGATGGCACCATAAGGGTGATAACCACCGGAAAACAGTACACCTATGGACAGTTAGACACTTCGGCCAAGGGTATAAAGAGCGACGAGGCCATGCAAATAAATGGTGGCGACATTATGGTGCGCTGTACGGGCGGCGAAGGCTCTGAAGGCATTGAGAGCAAAAGCACCATGGATATAAACGGAGGCACAATACGCGCATACTGCTACGACGACGCATTGAACTCGTCGGCAGCAATGACTATAAGCGGAGGCACAGTGTTTGCCATGGGCACCAACAACGACGGTATAGACTCTAACTCTACCCTTACCATTACGGGCGGAGTAGTGATAGCCTGCGGAACAACTGTACCCGAGGCTGGATTTGACTGCGACGAGAGCACGTTTACCGTTACCGGAGGCACGCTTATAGGACTGGGGGGAACTACATCGACACCCACCGCAAGCGTAACCACACAACCTGTGGCCATAGTGGGCGGAAGCAGTCTGCAGAGCGGAGCCTATATTACCATAGCCTCAGCTGACGGCTCAAACTTTATAGCATTCAAGTCGCCACGCGACTATACATCACAGGGGTACACACTGCTAATATCATCGCCTGAGATGAAGAAAGGCAGCACCTACACCATAAGCACGGGAGCCACCGTGGGCGGAGGAACAGACTTCTGCGGATATACCACCGGCGCCACCATAAGCGGTGGAACCACGCTGGCCAGTCTAACCCTATCGTCGATGGTAACTACATACAACACCAACAATGGTGGACAGGGTGGCAACCCAGGCGGTGGTCCCGGTGGACAGGGAGGAGGCCCTGGTGGACAAGGCGGCGGTCCAGGCGGACGTTAAACCAAGCCGTTAAGACTGCAAACCCCACAAAATAAGAATTGAATTCTGTCTAATAGTGTTTATAGCCGTTCCGGCAAGAGGCCAGCGGGCCTCTCCGGTTCGGTTTTCCTTATTTGAATACCAAGACCATACCGAAAAGACCCTTAAGACGGTTCACTTTTATTTTTCATTTTACAACAATATAATACCATCTCCCAACGTTATAAGAACAAGACATTGAAGAAAATAGACTTGGACAAACTGGTAGTATACGGACAAAAGAAATCTGAGCTTACCCTCTATGCAGTACTTTGGGCCATACTTTATGCCGCATCGGCCTTCTCGCTATATTTGGGCAAGGTAAGTTCGCACGCAGCCTCGTTCGACTGGGCAGCGTTAAACGACTCATGGCGACTACTTACCATGTTTTTCGCCGCATTCTGTATACACAATTTCTTGATAGCCCCATTGCTGGTGTACCGCAACCGGCATGTAGTCTACGTACTGCTAACCGCAGTATTGGTAGTGGCTTTTACCTATAGTCAAACGTTGCTAAGCCCACACGAGCCTCGCGGACATGTACGCCCAGACATGCCCCCTATGGAGCATATAACCCAAAGGCCACCAAAAACAGCCATAGACAACCGCATGCCGCCACCCAAGCCACGCAGGGACAACCGCATGAAAGACCCTCCTAATGCTTTCGGTGGCAAAGACTCTGTTGCATTTATCATAGCATGCCTGCTGATGGGCCTCAACATAGGTGCAAAATATTATTTCAAGACGAGCGACGACCGCAAACGTCTGCACGAACTGGAACGCGACAATCTGCATACCCAGTTGGCTTATCTGAAGTATCAGATTAACCCACACTTCTTTATGAACACCCTCAACAACATACATGCGCTGGTGCTGATAGACCCCGAGCAGGCTAACCGCATGATAGAAACCCTATCGCGACTTATGCGCTATATACTCTACGACGGAAACCGGACGCTTACGCAACTGCAAAAGGAAATGAAATTTGCCCAAAACTACATAGACCTGATGCGGATAAGATACACCGATAAAGTGCGTATAACGGTAGACTTTCCAGACACTGTACCCGATGTAGAAGTACCACCTCTGCTCTTCGCCACATTTATAGAAAATGCCTTCAAACATGGTGTGAGCTACGAGCAAAAGTCGTTTATAGACATAAAACTTACGGTAGACAATCGTAATATTGTATTCTGTTGTCGCAATAGCCGGCGTCCCGAAGACGAAGACGCACACGGCGGCGTAGGAATGAGCAATGTATACAAACGGCTGGAACTGATATACGGCAAGAAATATAGACTGGACACAAAAGCCATGCCGGGCGAATACGCCATAGAACTAAGTCTTCCCACCACAACAGACTTTACTAAACATGGGCCACAAAAAGAAATATAAAGAAAAATGATAAAGTGTATAGCTGTAGACGACGAGCCCTTGGCTCTAAGACAACTGGCATATTATATTAGCAAGGTGCCGTTTTTTGAACTGGTTGCCCAGTGCCAAAGTGCCGTAGAAGCCATGCGAGCCATGGAGGAAACCGAGGTAGACGTGTTATTTCTCGATATCAACATGCCCGACCTTAACGGGCTCGACTTTGCACGGTCGCTCAGTCATCCGCCAATGATAGTCTTCACCACCGCTTATCAGGAACATGCCCTCGACGGCTATAAGGTAAATGCCGTAGACTATCTGTTAAAGCCATTCGGCATGGCCGACATCCTACGAGTGGGCGAGAAGGTAAAACGGCAGTATCAGCTTATACAAGCTGCTCAGAAAACAGCCGACGATGAGAGCGATACCCTATTTGTACGCACCGATTACCGAGCCGTACGCATACAGATAAGCGACATAACCTATGTAGAGGGATACGGCGAGTATCTGCGCATATACCTAAATGGCCAGGAGAAACCCTTGGTGGTGTATCTGCGCATGAAAGAAATGGAAGAAAGACTCTCTGATCGTGGTTTTATGCGTGTACACAAGTCGTACTTGGTATGTCTGCGCCATATTACAGAAATCAATAGAAGTCGGGTAATGCTGGATACAGGAGCCGAGATACCCATTGGCGACAGCTACCGCGAGCAGCTACACGACTATGTAGTAAGCAAGTTTGTGGGCAAATAGCATCTACTTGGATTAGGTGTATCTATAACTGCACTACACCGATTACGGTATGTGTATAATCAACATGAGGGCGGCATGAAAATCATGCCGCCCTCATGTTGTATAAAAGCCTACGTTCGTTTATCGGAATACCTTACGGGTAACAGTACCCTTATCTGTAAACACACTTATCAGATAAATGCCGCGGGGCATGGCCGAGAGGTCGACCGTTGTATCCACACCGTTGCACACCAATGTGCCCGCAACTGAGGTCACTGTGATATGGTCTACATTTACCCCTATAGCCGGGCACACAGTTACCACACCACCAGCACAACTTACAGTTGCCAAGGCTGACTGTTCGGTCTTAGGAGAGTCTATCGCCGTGGCATCAACTACACGCACTTCACGATAATAATTAACCAAACCGCCTGCACCCACATACGTAGTACTGCCCGATTTATATTCTACCATAGGCATATAAGTGCCCACAGCAAGCGAAGGCGTATAATTAAAGTCGAAGGTAATATCCTGTCCGGCCGTTCCGTTGCTTATGCGCTTCATAAGCACCAGTTCGCCACCCGTATTGGTAAATTGGCGCAACCGCAGATATACATAGTTAGAATAGTCTTGGTTAAGATGCACTACCAGTTGGCCAGTAGTCTTCTTGCCTGGTGATAACACATCACTGAGAGTTAAACTCTTTACCGTCATAAGCAATTCGGGATTAGACTCAATGGTAATGGTTGTCTTCTCTGCGGGTTGGGCAATGGTCAAAGGGGTTCCATCGTCGGCCACGGCCGATACCGTAACCGTATAAGTGCCAGCATCGAGATTAAGATAACGCCCCAGACTAAAGGTACGCTCTTCGCCCTGTTCGTAGGCAGTAGAGGCCGTCTGTCGGAGCACATAGCTGCGCTCGGGCGCATCAACATCTTGCAGACGGGTAATCACACTGGCATTGCCCTGAGCACCAAAGTTACGCGCTGCAAAAGCAAGCATCAACATATCGCCCTGCTTTAAGGTGGTAGCATCACCACTGGCGCTCCATGTTATGCGCTGTGTAATGCCAAGTATAGGCTTTGAGGTTTTCTCTAATACTTCTACCTCTGTACGGCCCACCTCACTATCATCAAAGGTATATTCAGCATAGCCGTCGGCATAAGCCGTTACCACATAACGCCCCGGCGTAACCGTATCGGGCAGTGTTACAAGTACAGAGGTCTCGCAGGTACTCTCTTCGTACACACTGGCTGTAACCTTGCCAGTAACTAGTTTTTCGGGATTATTCTTGCTGGTAAGCGCCACAACTATAGAATTAAGGCGCATTTCGTTGCTATTATTGCGCAGTTTTACGCTGAATAGGGCTGCACCACCGGCATGAATCTCATTATTACACGAGAGAGGGGCGGTAAGTGTTACGTCTGGTTTGGCCACATGAGCCGAACCGAGCACTACCTGGCCATTCTGTACAGACATCTCTATATATTTAGCATAGCCCGTATAGTGACGCACAATATGCCACGAGAGGCCATTGGCCTGCTTATAGGCAAAGCGAATTTCGTAATCGCCGTCGGCCAGTCCGTCGGCCGTAGCAGTAATATCGCGCATGGTGATATAGGCCGTCCCCGACAAACTATTGGCATACCCCTTCACGGTAAGCGACTCTTGCTTGAGCACGCCTTTCACTACCCCATTCTGTGTAATTACAGCAGCCAAAATGCCGTTAAACTCATCGGTATCAAGATTTTCGAGTATGGTCATCAGGCTAAACTTATTGCCCCCATAGGGCGTTATGCTAAGTCTTACGCTACCATAGAGGGGCAGTTCTACATCGCTCTTGTCTTCGGTAGCTGGTTGTATACCGGTTACCATTTCCTGGTCGCGGTTGTAGCCACCAGTGCCACCACCCTCGCCCAAATCTGAGGGATTAAGGCGGTTAACCAGAAAATAGCCGTTACTACTGCCGTACCATCCCCAGTTAATATGTACATAGCCGTTTTCATCGTACCCATCGCATACAAAAGCGTGACCACCCGTTCCGGCATCGCTGGCACCGCCGTAATAAACGGGTCTACCGGCATCCAACTCGCTCTTTATGATATTCATCCATTCGGTGGTACTGTAATAATCGCGCTTACGCAGGGTTACATGACTATCGTAACCAAAATAGTTTTTCAAAGCACCGGGAACCATCATTGGCGATGCCCCGCTTCCGGCCTTTTCGTATTCCATCTCGACGGCTACGCCAAAATGGGCTGCCAGCGTAGCCACGGCATCGCGCTGGGCCGTAGAAAACGTGCCGCCACGCGGATAGTTGGCCAACATATTATCCCAGTTGTACTCTGTAGCACCGAAATTAGCCGAGAGTTCTATTCCTTTAACGGTACAACTTTTCTCTCCCGTTCCGCGTGTGGGATACTTGTAATAGCGCATAATCTGTGTGGCTGCTGCGGCCACACATCCGGTATAATAATGCACACTGGAAGTACCATCGGTATAACTGGGACACTTGTCATTGAATGGAGCATCCTGTCCCCATGTTATATCCCCAAGAAGAGGGCTCACCACCACTTGTGCAGCGGCACGGGCAGGAGTTGCAGCCTTCAGCGAATCGTTATTCCAGTAAGCTTCTACATACTGGGCATAGAGGTTCATCCACGAGCGGAGACTCGCAGGGGCATTATCGAGTTCGAAATGGCCGTGGTCTGAATAAGCTATTACATTGGCAAAGCGGTCTTCGCCAGAAACAATAACAAAGCCTTGGTTATCGCCGGCATTGAACACATAATACGGTTGGGGCGAGTTAGCTGCTATGCCGGTACTGGCCACAGCCATACGGCGGAGCGCAGGCTTCTTGGCCGTAGTTACACGCTGACCTATAAAATTGCGGGCCAACAGTTCGGCCTGGGCCTGAGTAACAGGATTGGCAGACAAGTTACCTACTGCCAATACCGCAAAAAGGAATAGAGTGGATAGTCTGTATTTCATCTTATATATAAGAAAAAAGGCAGTTCTTGCAGATTATTCTGCTCGAACCACCTTATTATTATTGTCTGTATTGCTAAAGCGCCAATTTATAGGACTTGCCGGCTACACGTACTATCACTACCTGATTGCAAGCTAAAGCAACTGTATTGGTTCCGGCACGACCGCTAACCTGAGCCAGTTGACGACCGGCAAGGTCGTACACGGCTATTGTGGCAGCCGATGGCAGACTTACTGTAACCACTCCACCGGCAGCAGAGAGGGTTACGCCGTTGGCATTTTCGGTTGCGCCAATGCCTGTAGTTACAAAGGTAACATCTATAGTATTTGAAGCCGCAGAATATAGATCTACTACATCGCCGCTTTCTACCGTCTCGGTTATGGCATTAACATAATACGAGTAAACAGTATTGTCTTTGGGCGAATCTATAGTAAAGTTATAATGTGTATCTTCGGTTTCGTTAATCTCTAATACCTTGGTTACTTTTTCACCGGCCTGCTTTTCTTGTTCTATATTCATCTCATCGATAAAAATCTTTCTCTCGCCACTGTAGCTTACCACTACATACGATGTAGCCTCGCCTTTGGTAAAGGTTACAGCATAGTTGGTAAAGGTTTTACTGTCGAGAGTAACCTCTTTGGTTTCCAGCGGAGTGCCACTAAAGTTATCTACATTAGGATCGGTGTTGTATAGGTTTACTGTTACCTTTCCACCAGTGTAATAATAACCATAAGCACCCTCAGCCATCTTTATATTTACGGTAAAAGCACCGTTGGAAGATGATAGATCTATCTTAGGAGTGGTAAGGGTTGCAGTGCCACTGAAAGGGGAAAGCACCATATAGCCAGCGGCAAAGCCATGATTTACGCCGTACCATCCTGGTGTTTGGGTATAAGCATCGAGTTCTTCTTGAGTGCTACCAAATTCTATTGATTCGAGAGTTCCCTTTGTAACCTTTGAGAAATCGTCTTCTACCACTTTTACGCTGGTTGCAGACAGAAGGGTTTCTGTACTCGAAAGTGTAACCGCATATCTCAAGGCGTCGGTTACGGCCTCCCAGTTGGCGGTAAAGCTATTGCCAGTTACATTAGTAGCGGCCACAGCCTTGGGAGCATCGATTTTCTCTATCACTTTGATTACCTTAATTTCTTCAGAATAATCAGACACATTGCCGTTCTTATTGCGACCGCGCACGGTATAGTAGTAAGTCTTTGTTGCATCAAGACCTTCTACTTTCTTGGTTACTGTGGATGCATAACTTGAAGTAGGTGTTACCTCCTCATCGTGCAGAACATACTCTTTGTCGCCATTGGCTGCTTTCGAGTAGACATCGAGCAGATAGTTGGCAGTAGTATTATCATGGCTCCACTTGGCAGTAAACGATACGCCGTCGGCCTGAGAAGGCAACTGGGGAGTAGGTATTACCACCATTGATGTACTGGTGGTAATCTTGATATTGTCAAGGAAGAAACCCTCGAACAAAGGACTTATTTTAAGTCTGGAAGTGGTAGTGGCTGCGCTGGTATAGATTACTACATCGTGCCACTGGTTATCTTCAACTACAATCTGCTTCGAAAAGCTATAACCAATTGCAAAAGTTACGGCTTCACCATAGTCGGCAACGGCACGTACACGGGCTTCTATCTTGGCCACCTGTCCTTTTACGGCATTCGCAAGATAGCCTGTCTCGATATTTCCACTTGAAGCTACCTTTACCTTACCGCCAGCAGAGTAAACGTATTTACTGCTATAGCCCCACTTAAGATCCTTATAGAGTGCACCTGAAAAGCCACCAAGATCGGTAGTGCCCGGAGCATCTTCAGAGCCGTCGGTAAAGGTGTCAAAATTTTCTTCCAGAACCACCTTTACATCGTCGCTCTGTTCATCTGCTTGTGCAGATACTGCCAATGCTACTATGAGCATTGTTGTCATGAGTAGTTTTTTTATCATATATACCTTATTTTTATTATATTCCTTTGATTAAAGTTCTGTCTATACCGCCATGTATGCACTTGCGACTTATTAGGCGTGATACATTATTATCAATCGGGGCTGTTTTTGCGCCCAATAATAACAAAATATCACCAAAAGCGTTGATTTTGTTTGCAAAATTACACTTTTTATTGAAATTATATGCATAAACATACAAAAAAAATATATTCTCGTTTATATAATGATATCCATCATGCCTGGTACTATATCTTTAGCCATAAAAAAATGAGGGATGCCGCTTTTGGCGACACCCCTATCTACGTTAGTATGTTATGAAAAATTTGAGAGAAAAATTGAAACTTCACAGTTTCATTGTTGTTTTACTAAACATGATTTTATAGAGAAAGCATAGAAATTATCTATCTAACATCGGCGACGTATATGATGTCGACGACTGTATTGTGGCTTGCTGGGCTGTATCAATAACAGCCGAATCGGCCTTGGCTACGGCATGCATCTGCTGTATGTGGTCGTAGTTATAGCCACCAGAGCCACTGGCAACAGGACTATTGCTGTCGAACGACATTTGGAAGGCATTGCTCAGTGTAAGCACAATGGCCACTACTGCTGCTGCCTTGAAGAGGGGCTTGAGCCGCTGTGTCATCGGTATAACACGGGCTTTAACCTGTACGGGCTCTTCTATCATTGCCATGATGTGCGCATCAAAGTCTTCGCCTAGCACATCGTCTTTAGGCTCGGTAGCCTGATAGACAAATAGCGGCTGATACTGTGCCAATTCGGCAGGTACGGTCTTTTGGCTAAAGAAGGCTCGCAGTATGCTTTCTTCTTCTACCGTAGTTTCGCACGCCCAATAGCGTTCCAGCAATTGTTTTATATAGTTATAGTCCATAATTGTCAAATTCATTAAACCTTTGTTTGATGGTTTGGCGAGCTCTGAAGATATTTACCTTTACCTGTTCCTCGCTAATCTCCATCATTTTAGCTATCTCCTTATACGTTTTCCCTTCAAAGTCGCGCAACTGCATACATGCACGTTGTTTGTCGGGCAAGGCATCAACCAACCGGCGTACCAATTCTATTCTGTCGCTCTGCGATGCCTTTTCATCAGGAGCCGATGTACTGTCAGGTTTGTCTTCTGGCAGATTGGGCGTATCGCCCGCCGTGTGGGCATTCTTGCGAACGTGGTCTAAAGCAATGTTCTTGCAGATAGCCGTACAAAAGGCTTCTATAGATTCTATCTCGCTCCACGTATCGCGACGATTCCACACCTTTATCATTGTTTCCTGTACTACATCCTCTGCTTCAGCTTGGTTAAGCGTGATGCGGAGTGCCAGCCTGAAGAGCATATTCTTCAGAGGCAGAATGTCGTCACGGAAAGTGATAATCTTCATCGTTGCTCTATTAGTATGACGTTTGTGGAAAAATAAAGTTACAGTTTCGGAGGATATTTTATTTTTTTTAACTTTTTGTTATTATAGTTCCATGCTTACTGTCTATGGCCTGGGCTTGGGTTATTACTACTCTTGTAACACCTTCGTCTACTGCTGCGAGCGCATTTTCAACCTTGGGTATCATACCTCCGCCTATCACTCCTTCGGTTACATACCGGTCAAAGTCGGCACGAGTTATAGTGGGTATCACACTGCTATCGTCATCGGGATTGCTCAGCACACCCGGTTTTTCAAAGGCGTAGACCAGTGTAACATCGTAGCACTGAGCCATAGCGCAGGCCACTGTCTTAGCAATAGTATCGGCATTGGTGTTGAGTATATGTCCCTGACCGTCGTGGGTAAGCGGTGCTACCACTGGGGTTACTCCAGCCTCAACCAACCGGGCTATCATGCCGCCGTCGGCAGCATCTACATCGCCTACAAATCCGTAGTCTATACCGTTTTTCAACGGGCGCTTGTGGGCTTTGATAATATTGGCATCGGCACCGGTAAGTCCTATAGCATTAACACCAACCGCTTGCAGACGAGCCACAATATTCTTGTTTACCAGCCCGCCGTAAACCATGGTAACCACCTCGAGCATAGCGGCATCGGTAATACGGCGTCCGTCTACCATGGTAGTTTCTATACCTAACTGTTGCGCCACCTTGGTGGCACGCCGACCACCGCCGTGCACCAATATCTTACTACCGGGAATGGCGGCAAAGTCACGGAGCAGACAGTCAAGGGCGCCATTGTCTTCGACTACGGCACCCCCTACCTTAACTATAGTAATCTTGTGTTTTTCTTCTGTCATTTTATATCTACCCTTTATTCAAGATAAGTGTATCCATATAGTCCAGAGCGATAGTTAGAAAGGAATTCCTTGCCTTCTTCGAGCGATATTTTTCCGTTCTTCACACTCTTTGTCACCCATATTTCGAGTTGTCTTACCAGCTTTTTGGGATTGTATTGTACATAGTCGAGCACTTCTTCTACGGTTTCACCATCTATAATCTGCTCAATATTGTAATGGCCATCTTTTACGGTTACATGCACGGCATTGGTATCGCCAAAGAGGTTGTGCATATCGCCCAGTATTTCTTGATAAGCACCCACCAAGAACACACCCAGGTAATAAGGTTCGTTGCGACGTAGTGTATGGAGTGGCAACACATGCGACTGGTGTCCTTCTTTTACGAAATTGGCTATCTTGCCGTCTGAATCGCAGGTAATATCCTGCAAGGTGGCATTGCGTGTAGGTCTTTCGGCAAGTCGTTGTATAGGCATTATAGGGAACAGTTGGTCTATGGCCCATGAGTCTGGCAGACTTTGGAACAACGAGAAGTTACAAAAATATTTATCGGCCAACAACTTATCAATATTTCTCAGTTCTTCGGGCACATGCTTCATCTGCTTGGCTAAAGTATTGATTTCGTGACATACGCTCCAATACATACTCTCTATCTCGGCACGGGTTTTTAGGTCAACTATACCATGAGAGAACAGTTCCAGCGCCTCATCGCGTATCTGTTCGGCATCGTGCCAGTCTTCGAGCATATTCTTCGAATTCAGATTATCCCATATCTCATAGAGGTCTTTCACTAGTTGATGGTCGGTTTCCTTGGCCTCGAACTCTTCGGGCATTTCGGGCAGACTGGCCGTCTCGAGCACATCGATAACAAGTACCGAGTGATGGGCTGTAAGTGACCGTCCACTCTCTGTAATGATATTGGGATGGGTAATGCCATTCTTGTCGGCCGCATCTACAAAAGTGTACACACAGTCGTTCACATACTCTTGAATAGAGTAGTTTACAGAGCTTTCGCTATTGGCCGACCGCGTTCCGTCGTAGTCAACCCCCAATCCGCCGCCGCAATCAACAAAGTCTACATCATACCCCATCTTGTGCAGGTTGATATAGAACTGGGCTGCTTCGCGTAAGGCTGTCTGTATACGGCGTATCTTGGTAATCTGACTACCTATGTGGAAATGAATAAGTCGCAAGCAATCGTGCAATCCCTTTTCTTCAAGAATATTCAGTGCATCCAACAATTCTGAGCTGGTAAGTCCGAACTTAGAGGCATCGCCACCGCTCTCGGCCCATTTACCCGACCCACTCGAGGCCAACTTGATGCGTATTCCCAAATTGGGCTTCACATTGAGTTTCTTGGCGGCCTTAGCTATAATATCCAACTCATTGAGTTTCTCTACCACTATAAATATGCGTTTGCCCATTTTTTGAGCCAATAGGGCCAACTCTATGTAGCTTTGGTCTTTATATCCATTGCAGATGATAAGCGAATCGCTCTGGCACTGTACGGCTATTACAGCATGGAGCTCGGGCTTTGAGCCTGCTTCCAGTCCTAAGTTGAACTTACGTCCATGCGAGATTATCTCTTCTACCACGGGCTGCATTTGGTTTACCTTGATGGGGTAGATAATAAAGTTCTCGCCCTTATAGTCGTACTCTTTGGCAGCCCGCTTGAAGCAGCTGGCCGTTTTCTCGATACGATTATCCAAAATATCAGGAAAGCGGAGTAGCAATGGTGGAGTAACATCGCGCAACGAGAGTTCGTCTATAATTTCGCGCAAGTCTATTTGGGCCTCGTCTTTGCATGGCGACACACATACATTGCCATTGTCGTTGATGTCAAAGTAAGAGGCTCCCCATCCTTTGATATTATATAGCTCACGGGAGTCTTCTACGGTCCATTTTTTCATATTCCAAGTTGGTTTTTCAGTTGTCGGGTTGTTGAATGTATTTTCTTAAAGTCGTCCATTATACTTATATCTATGGTATACTTGGCTTTTGCATAATATTTTTCGCGTTCTGCCAGCTGGCAGGCTATATACTCGCGCACCTCTTCGGGCGTTTTATTGAGCAGCAACGGGCGCACTGTACGCCCCATGCTAAGATGACTAAAGAGCACATCGGGCGTAGCCTTAAGGTATACCGTGGCCCCCTGGCCGTTAAGGTAGTCCATATTGTCATAAAAGCAGGGTGTGCCGCCTCCGCAGCTTATCACCACATCTTCAAATTCTGCCACCTCGTGTAACATATTGTGCTCTATTCGGCGAAACCCCTCTTCGCCCCGCTCATCGAATATTTGCTTTATAGTACGGTGCATACGCGTTTCTATGTACCAGTCTAAGTCATAGAACCTCACACCCATATCGCGGGCGAGGGCATTTCCAAGTGTGGTCTTGCCCGCGCCCATATATCCGATAAGAATTATACGTGTAGGGGTCATTTCTTGCGGCGCGACTTTGGTTCGGGCGATTTCTCCACAATCTCCTTACATTCGGCATAGGTAAGTTGGGCTGCCTTTTCATGCAAATTCTTTGGCAGACGATAATTCTTTCCGCCATAGGCTATGTAAGGACCAAAGCGCCCATTGAGCACTTCCATAGTTGAGTCTTCCTCAAACGACTTAATATGACGCTGATTTTCCTTCTCGCGCTTCTCGTCAATAAGTTTTATGGCATCGGCAAGAGTAACATCCATAGGATTCATTCCTTTAGGCAAAGATACATACTTGCCGGCGTGCTGTACATAAGGACCAAAACGACCGGCACCTACAGAAACTATACTGCCCTCGAACTCACCAATGTTACGAGGCAGGCGGAACAATTCGAGCGCCTCGTCCAGGGTTATTGTCTCAAGACTCTTTCCTGCGGGCAATTGGGCAAAGCGAGGCTTCACCTCATCGTTGGCGCTACCTATCTGAACTACCGGACCAAAACGACCTATCTTCACGTATACCGGGCGACCAGACTGTGGGTCTTTTCCCAGCTCGCGCTCGCCGGCCTTGTGCTCAGAGCGGGCGTTCATAACCTTATTTACTACGGGTTCGAAATCTTGATCAAAGGTATGCATCATCTGGGTCCATTCTTCCTTGCCTTCGGCTATAAGGTCGAACTGACTTTCTACGCGGGCGGTGAAGTTATAGTCCATTATCTCGGGGAAATGCTCCATCAAGAAATCGTTTACCACGGTTCCTATATCGGTAGGCAATAGCTTGCCCTTTTCCTTTCCAGCTATCTCAGTGCGTGTCTTCGAAACAATACCGTTAGCACTTAACGTATCGGTTACATACTGCCGCTCTTCACCCGGCTTGTCGCCCTTGACAACATATTCGCGCTGCTGTATGGTAGATATGGTTGGCGCATAAGTAGACGGACGTCCAATGCCCAGTTCTTCCAGTTTTTTAACAAGGCTAGCCTCTGTGTAGCGCAGCGGACCTTGTGCGTATTTCTCGGTAGAGGTTATCGTCTTTCGCTCCAAGCGGTCACCTTCCGAGAGTGTGGGCAATAGGTTAACATCTTCATTATCCTGTTCCTCGTCATCGGTAGACTCATGGTACACTTTGAGGAAGCCATCAAAGGTAACCACTTCTCCATTGGCCACAAACTTTTCTTCCTGCCCATCGATATCTATCGTTACAGTGGTCTTTTCTATCTCGGCTTCGGCCATCTGCGATGCCACGGTGCGCTTCCATATCAAGTCGTAGAGACGACGTTCCTGCAAAGTTCCCTCTATAGTCTGTTCTGACAAATAGGTGGGACGTATAGCCTCGTGAGCTTCTTGCGCACCCTTGGAATGGGTTTGAAAGTTACGCGTATGACTATATTCAGCTCCCCAAAGGGCGGTTATCTCATCGCGGCTGGCAGCCAGAGCCAATTTCGAAAGGTTTACACTATCGGTACGCATATAGGTTATGCGTCCGTTTTCGTATAGGTGCTGAGCTACCATCATAGTCTGTGTTACGGTGAAACCCAGTTTACGGGCAGCTTCCTGCTGGAGTGTTGATGTGGTGAATGGAGGGGCGGGCATACGCTTCAGCGGGCGCTTGCTTACAGAGCTTACACAGAACTTAGCGTTACGACAGCGCTCTAAGAAGGCTACGGCATCACTATGTTCGGCAAAGCGCTTGTCTAATTCGGCCTTTACCTCAACCACAGCACCATCGGCTTGAGGCACGGTGAATACGGCATTAATGCGGTAATAAGGGTCGCTGCAAAAAGCTTGTATCTCACGTTCGCGTTCTACAATAAGTCTTACTGCCACGCTCTGCACACGCCCGGCAGAGAGCGACGGCTTTACCTTGCGCCATAGTACGGGCGACAACTTGAAACCCACCAGGCGGTCAAGTACACGACGAGCTTGCTGGGCGTTAACCAAATTCATATCCAGTCGGCGCGGATGCTCTATAGCTTCCAATATAGCCGTCTTGGTAATCTCGTGGAACACTATGCGATTGGTTGTCTCTCTGTCTAAATTAAGCACCTCGCACAAATGCCAACTGATAGCTTCTCCCTCGCGGTCTTCATCGGAAGCGAGCCATACCTTCTTGGCTTTCTTTACCTGTTTCTTTAGGTCGCTTACCAACTTGCGCTTCTCTTCGGGTATCTCGTAATCGGGTTCCATCGTCTTTTCGTTGATGGAAAGTGTCTTCTTCTTTAGGTCGCGTATATGACCGAAGCTCGACATCACCTTGTAGTCGCCGCCAAGGAATTTTTCTATGGTCTTGGCCTTTGCAGGACTCTCTACAATCACCAAATTCTCTTGCATAGTAATTTATATTTGTTATTTGAAGCGCAAAAGTAGATAAAAAATTGCTTATACCTTATTAAATAGGTGTTTTTTTGATTTTTTTAAGGTTTTGGGGTATGCGGTAAATTGCAATTACATCATTTTAGGGTGGTCTTTCAGTGTTGCCTACCCTTATCGGCCACCAGTTCGGCATACATTTCCATCAGGCGTTTCCCCATGGCCCCGACTGAGTAACGGGCTTCTATCAACTGGCGGGCGTTGCGCCCCATAGTTTCAAGTTCTTTGGATGTAAGAGCCGTAAACCGCATAATTGCGCTGGCCAAGGCTTCTGGCCCTGTTGCTATACAAGTTCCGCAACAATCGCGGTCAAGGTCTTTCCATGGCGTGCCAGTGGTTGTAATTACGGGAGTTCCCGAGGCCATAGCCTCGGCTATTGACAGTCCAAAATTCTCTGTGTACGAGGGTTGTACCAGGAAATCAGCCTGGCGCAGCAGATTCCATTTCTCATCGCCGTACTTGCCGCCCACATAGTGTACCATATCCTCCATATGCCATGAGGCAATACTGCCCTGCAACCGCTCTATATCATCCGCACTTCCCTCGCCCGCAATAACTACGCTATAGTCTTTAATTCTACTCCGTACCATACGCAGTGCATCCAACAGACACCAGATGCCCTTAACCTGATGTATACGCCCGAGAAAGAGTATCATGTGACGTTTTTCCCATGATGTCTTTATGCGTATCTCTCCTATTTCTATACCCGTGTGTATTACGCATACGTGCCCGTTATAAGCCAAATGGTGCAGATGTTGGGCTTCGCTATCGGCAGTGGCCACTAACATATCGGCTCGGCGCAGAGCAGTGGCCTGATAAAGCTGTAAGGCAGGCCATTTACGCGTCCAATAGTGACAAGCCATAATCCATGGTTCAAGCATACCATGGGGAGTAAGTACTACGGGGGTACCCATGGCTTGAGCCACGCGCTGAAAGGCTGCACAGGCCGGCATCCAGCAACAGTTTACATGCACTATATCTGGACTGATAGCTGAGAGTTGTTTCTTAACTGCCCTTTTCCATCCCCAAAGACTAAATTTGGGAAGGTAATGCACAGTACCATAGGGCATATCCAACTGGTGGGCCGAACGATGGGTAAACACATGAATTTCAGCCATCCCTTTTAGCGACACGGCCACCATGCGCATGTAGGTTGCAGTGCCTCCAGAGCGTTGGTCAATATCTGGTATGTAGTGGGCTACTATCATTGGTAGAGGTAAATGTTTTTGCGATAGACTAATGTATAAGGGGCGATACCCGTCTATTCCGGAGAGCCTTTTTGGGCCAAATATTCGGCAAAGATACGGGCGGCGCTCTCTACTTTGGCTGCACACGGACGCCGTTTGTAGTATTCGACGGTACGTGGCGAGGCCACATACGAAGAGTGAGCGCGCTCGTAACCGTCGAGCCCCAGCAGTTCGGCACAGATAATAGAACCATTTTGTTGTTTCGAACGGTTTACCAATTGCTGTACTACTTGGTAGCAGGCCGACTTACCGGCGCGGTCAGCCCCTTCAGTCTGTCCACAATCTAACCCTGCCAATATTACCAAAGCCGACACGGCACCACACATCATGCGCATGCGCCCCACACCGCCTCCAAATCCGGCCGCTATACGCTTGGCCGTTATATCGTCTATTCCATACAGATCGGCAAAAGCCGCCACTACGGCTTGACAACACCCATAGCCCTGCATAAAGTTGTCTACTGCCTTGGTTACCCGAGTGGCAAGGGCGGGCGTAAGTTCGATTTGTTCTGTCATATACGTTTTTGGTAATAGGTGGTTATTCGTTATAGAAAGCCGTAAATGCCTTGACACAATATTCATGGTCGGCCACGCTTCCTGTTTCACGACAGCTGTGCATGGCCAGGATGGCATTACCCATGTCTACGCCCCGCAAGGGTATAGAAGAGGCAAGGATATTGCCCAGCGTACTACCACCAGCCACCTCGCTATGATTGACAAAACGCTGACAGGGCACGCCTGCCTTACTACATAGTTGGGCAAAGACAGCGGCCGACACGGCATCGCTGGCATATTTCTGTGCAGCATTAAACTTGATTACAGGACCTCCACCCAATATAGGATGATTGGTAGGATCGTACTTCTCAGCATAATTGGGATGGAAAGCATGGGCATTGTCTGCCGACACCATAAAAGCGCGCTCTACGGCTTGGTAGTATGCCTCTGCCGTACCACTCTGCGCCAAAGCTATACGCTGCAGCATATACGAGAGGAAGGGACTGCCAGCACCCTGTTTGGTCTGCGACCCTGTCTCTTCGTTGTCAAATATGGCAAGCACCTGGGTGGTGTTGCTATCTTGTGCAGCCGTAATAGCTTCAAGCCCGGCGAAACACATAGACAGGTCGTCCAGACGCCCAGAGGATATAAATTCGTTATGTACGCCAAAGGTACAAGCTGGTGTAGCATCGGCCAGATATAGATCAAAGTCCAATATATCATCACGGGTTATCTTGCCGTTAGGGTCAAGTTCTTCCAATATAAGGTTGATAAGCATATTACCGCGCTCCAGTTGATCTGTAACAACACCGAGTATAGGCAGTGTATCCTTCTGGCGGTTTATCTTAACGCCATCGTTAACCTGACGGTTAAAATGTATGGCCAGATTGCTTATCTGCAGCAGAGGTCGGCGTATATGTAAAAGGCGGGTAACTGGCGAGAGTGGCGATGCACCTCTAAGCACAACCCTTCCGGCTATAGTGAGCGGACGATCCATCCATGTAGACAGTATAGGTCCGCCGTAGACTTCGGTATTAAGGCGCACCATACCATCGGCACCTGTCATTTCAGCATTGGGCTTGATGCGGAATGTAGGCGAATCGCAGTGGGCACAAATCATATGAAAACCCTGGTCGGCAATAGCCTTTCTACCTATGCGAAAGGCATATACTGACGAATCGTTCTTAGTAACATAGAAACGAGAGCCTGCGCCCACAATATTTAAAGGGCGTTGGGGGTCGAACTTGGTGAAGCCCGCTTGCTCCAGTTGGCTTACAATATTCTTTACGGCTAGAAAATTTACCGGCGAAGCATCGAGAAAGTGTAACAGTCGTTGTATCATAGTTATTGATTTTGTGTTTCACATAACGGGAACAGTGCAAATAACAATAGTCCCATGCAAATGTACTAAAAAAACACCCGCTGATAGCTAAAATGGAGAAAAAAGTAACTTTTGAGGCACAAAATTATATGGGTGGTATTGCGCATCTTGGCAGATTGCTTACAATTTGAAAGCACTACATAGAATACGTTTAGAATATTTAACACATGACGACCAAATATAGTTAACAAATGTTACAGAAGTGGTCATTTTCGCACCAATTTTTGCGATAAAAAGTCGCAAAGTTTTGGTCCAAAATAGCCCATTTTGGGGTTATTTTTGAATTCGAGGCAGATGCAGATGGAGTCAGAAACCCTAATTTTTGACCGCGAAATGCGAATATTTGGCAAATTTAACGGGTTTTAACATAATTCTCGCCCTAATTC
>CAVHVH010000023.1:12046-20095 GCA_963639385.1 Oscillospiraceae bacterium | reverse complement strand
ATGTATAGCGCTGGTATTTACTATACCAATACCCGAAGATATATTTAGGGGGCATGGGCACACGACCGCCTATTTTTACATAGTCACCCAAGGCTTTTTTGTACTGATGACCATAGCCCATAAAATACCAGTCTACGGCGTTCTTATCAATGGGATTGTCCCACCAGTCTATACCATCTACCTTCTTATCGAAAGCAAAAGTATGGCTACCGTCACCGCGCGTAGCTTTGGGGCTTTCATCTATAACTGCCCATCCGGCACGTGAGAGCAATCCAGGTTCTATTTCTGGACGTTTGCTGTCGCCCATAGCACCATCGAGGGTACGCCCAGCACCCCTCAGGTTGAGGGCATCATCCTTAGCCGGGAACCATACTACGTTATGTCCATTTAAATTAAAGGTGATATTGAGAATATCGGTTGTCTTATCATCAGGTTTTATCTCGCCGCCCAATTTATACGTCAGCGTGAGCACCTCTGTCCGTATAGTAAGATAGCCACTGTCTCGCGTTGCAGTATAGATGGGCACGGGCAGATTACGGTTAACCACACCAAAGGTGGCTCGGTCTTCAAACCGCTGACGGTCGCTGTACTGGATGCGTATCATCTCTGGAGTGAGCACTGTAAATCGCGCATTGCCAGCCTGTACAACAGCCTTTGGGTTAGCTTTGGGATTGTAGGCTTGTGCGGCACAGAACTGTACCGCACAGCCAAACAAGGCAAGTAATAGAGAGATTTTTTTATTCATAAGTTATTGGTTATTTCTTCTTTATGTGTGTTCAAAACACATTGCATGAGATGGCATTTTGTTTTTCTCTGCTCCTCTGCCATACAAAGGTACAAATATATCTGATAGAGGCAGGAGCCATCTACCAGATATATTTGAGTTTGTAACAAGATTCTTAATCTATACTATTCAGCCTTGATACTGATAGCAAAGCCACCTCCGGCCACCTCTTTCAATTTCAACACCGTCTTAGCGGTAACCTTTTTCTTTGTAATGATATATGCCTGAGGATTGGTCTTGTAGTTGGCATTAGGAGCATCTTGATAGATAGTGGCAATATATTTTTTACCTTTATCAAGGAAGCTCATATTAACCGTAGCCGTACGGTCAGCTATGCCTGTAACGCCGCCTACAAACCAGTTATCAGTACCTTTGGCCTTTCTTGCGGCAGTGATATACTCCTGTGGTTCGGCTTCAAGATAAACAGACTTATCCCAATCGATAGCTACATCCTTGATAAACTGGAACGCATCCATGTGCTTCTCGTAGTTTTCTGGGAAGTCGGCTGCCATCTGCAACGGACTGTACATAGTTACATAGAGAGCCAACTGGCCACAAATAGTAGAATTTACTTGGTATTTACTGCACTGGCCGTTGCCTTCTGCTGCAAAGCCTCACTGTGCCGCATGTTGGGGAAAAATCGCATAGCCAAATATAACGTGGCAAGCAGTCCTATTGCTCCACCAGCATAACCTACATAACGCAACGAGAAGTGTTCTACTACCAACCCACCAACATAGGCTCCACTACCAATACCTAAGTTGAATATACCCGAGAATATAGACATGCCTATCGACGTAGCCTCTTTAGGTGCGAACCTAATGGTATTGTCCTGGAAAGCTATATTAAAAGCTGTAGCCATAGCCCCCCATACTATACATACGCCAACGATGGCAAAATTAACCGATGCAGCCAGTTGCATAAGTAACAAACATATAGCCGGTCCAAAGGTGACTATAAATACAAAGCGTCTGCGGTTGGCCATATAGTATTTAGAGAAAGCCACGCTACCCAGTATACCCGAAGCGCCAAAGACTACAAGCGTAAGAGTAACCATCTCTGGAGCCATACCGGCCACTTGCCCCAAGAATGGTTCTATGTAGCTATAGCCCGTATAATGGGCTGTAGCAAAGAGTACCGACATAACAAAAACGCCAAGAAGAACCCTATTGTGCAACAGTCCTGGTATCTTGCCGAAAGAAAACTTGCCACGGCTCTGCAACACAGGGAAGACGGCTGCAATAAACATAAATATCAAGGCAGAGATTATGGCTATGCTTAAGAACGTAGTACGCCACCCCACATACAAGCCAACAATTCTACCTACGGGAAGCCCTACAACCATAGCCACAGATGAACCAGCGGCCACCATGCTCAATCCTAATGCACTCTTACCATCGGGAACGGTGCGCACAGCGAGTGGCGGGGCTATAGACCAAAATATAGAATGAGCACAAGCCACTCCTATGCGAGAAAGCATAAGCGTATAATAGCCTTCTGCCATAGCCGATGCCGCATGGCACACCACAAAAAGAGCTATCACTGATAACAAAAGTCGCTTGAGTTCCATCTTGGACGCCATCACCATAAGCGGAAGCGACATAAAAGCCACCACCCAGGCATATACAGATACCAGCATACCTGCCTTAACCTGACTGATATGTAAGTCGGCCGCTATATCGGTAAGAAGGCCTATAGGCATAAATTCTGACGTATTAAACACAAACACTGCAAACGTCAACCCCATCAATGGGAGCCATCGCGTTATCCTATTTTTCTGTAACATACAGTAGAAAAAACTTAAGGGTGATCAATAAATTACCACCATTGAGTTAATACTTTATTGCGGGATGGTATTTGGACTATTTGGTAGAACCACCCTCGAAAAATTATCCTTTACGACTGCAAAATTATAGAAAAATAAAATAACTTTGCACCAAAGAACAGAATTCTTCCATATACGATGAAGAAAATCAAGGATAACTACACATTTCTCATTTCGGCTCCAGTACACCGCGTAATACTCACTATGGCCATTCCTACTATTATTAGTATGCTGGTAACTAGTCTATACAACATGGCCGATACCTATTTTGTAGGAAAGATAAATACCCAATGCACAGCAGCTGTAGGTATTGCATTTTCGGTAATGTGCATTATCCAGTCTATAGGTTTTTTCTTCGGGCACGGTTCGGGCAACTACATATCGCGCAAGCTAGGCGCCAAACTCCACAACGATGCCGCCATAATGGCAGCCACAGGTTTCTTCTGCAGTTTTGCATCGGGCATTGTATTGGGAACGATAGGCTTAATGTTTCTTGAGAACCTATGTATAACGCTCGGTTCTACGCCCACCATACTCCCATACGCCAAGACTTATCTCGGCATCATACTGATAGGAGCTCCTTTTATGACAGCATCGTTCACCATGAACAACCAAATGCGCTTTCAAGGCAACGCCATACTAGCCATGGTTGGTATCGTATCTGGGGCCGTACTTAATGTAATACTTGCGCCTTTATTCATTTTTATACTTGATATGGGCATAGCCGGAGCCGCCACAGCCACACTAATATCCCAAATAGCCAGCTTCTGTATACTCTTCGCCATGACTTGCCGCCGGCAGAACATCCATATTAAGTTACACAATTTTAGCTTGTCCAGTCAACTGTTTAAAGAAATTGTGGCTGGAGGTACCCCTTCGCTATCAAGACAGGGTCTTGGCAGTTTAGCCACTATTATGCTCAATGTGGCTGCAGGTTCTTTCGGTGACAGCGCCATCGCAGGGATGTCCATTGTGGGCAGATGCTGCTATTTTGTCTATTCGGCCGTTATCGGACTGGGGCAAGGTTTCCAACCACTATGCGGTTTCTGTTATGGTGCACTCCGGTACAACCGCGTAAAAGAAGGGTATACATATTGCATAAAAGTGGGCACTATTTTTCTCACTGTTGTCGCCCTGGTAGGATTTATCTTTGCCGAACCTATAATCAGAGAATTTCGCCACGACCCTGCAGTTGTGGCCGTGGGAGTACCAGCCTTGAGATGGCAGCTTATTACTTTTCCGTTAATTGCCACTATCATTGTCAGCAACATGCTCTTGCAAACCATACGCAAGCCCATACGCGCCAACATATTGGCTGCTGCCAGAAGTGGACTATTCTTCATTCCCATTGTCCTTATTTTACCTCGCCTAATAGGGTTATTCGGCTTAGAAATAAGCCAAGCCGTAGCCGATATCTGTGCCTTTTCTATAACGTTGCCCATCGCTTGGAGCGCATTCAGTGACATGAAGAAAGAACAAGAAAGATAAACACACATACTATCCCAGCACTTATAGAACAACGCAGCCTCTGTCGAAACAGAAACTGCGTTGTTTTGATAATTCTGTGTTTGATATAAGCAACAGAAATTAGAGTGATCTTGTATTACACCTTTATTCTACAAGACATTTGTCCAGTTCGGCAACAATAGCCTCGCGGTCCATATTCTGACCTATAAAGACAAGCTTCTGCATTCGGTCGCCATACCTTTCGTCCCAATCTTTACGCAATCCCTCTTCGCGAGCCATCAAGTCGCGCAGTTCGTTTTCGGGCATAGTGGCATACCACTGTCCTGCATTCTTCAGTCCCATCTGTTTACCAGCCTGTTCAAAGAGATAACATACGTCTGATTCATCGGCAAACCAGCAAAGGCCCTTGCAGCGGATAACACCTTTTGGCCAAAAGCGGGCCACAAACTCGTCGAAACGGGCCAGGTCAAGAGGGCGGCGGCGATAATATACAAACGTACCAATACCATATTCTTCTACCTCACCGTGATCATGGTCATGATGATGCTCATGATGGTGATGGTCGTGGTGACTATCGTGGTCATGGTCATGATCGTGCTCATCATCATCATCATCATCATCGTCATCTCCATGATGATGTTCTATCTCATCTATCCATGCTGCCGAGGTAGCCACTTCGTCAAAGTTGAAGCGATTGGTATTGAGAATATCGTCAAGTTCTATCTCGCCATAATCGCAAGGAATAATCTCTGCCTTTGGCTGTATGGCACGGATAATTTGAGTAACGTGATCAAGTTCAGAAGGACTTACCTCAGAAGCTTTGTTGAGCAGTATTACATTACAGAACTCTAGTTGTTGTATTACAAGGTTTTCCAAATCGTCTTCGCCAAGGTCGGTACGACTAAGATTGTCACCATTACCAAACTCGTCTCGCATACGCAAAGCATCGACTACCGTTACTATACAATCAAGCCTGGGTATACCGCCTTGGATATACTTGGGACCCATAGAGGGAATTGAGCAAATTGTCTGGGCTATAGGTGCTGGCTCGCAGATACCACTGGCCTCGATAACTATATAGTCGAAACGGCCCATTTCTATTATTTCGCGTATCTGCTCCACTAAATCCATCTTCAGTGTACAACATATGCAACCGTTCTGCAGGGCTACCAAACTGTCGTCCTTTTTATTGACTACGCCGCCTTGTTGAATTAGATCAGCATCGATATTAACCTCGCCAATATCATTAACAACAACGGCGAATTTTATGCCTTTCTTGTTGGCCAAAATCTTATTTACCAGGGTGGTTTTACCGCTTCCAAGATAACCCGTAAGCAGCAGAACGGGTATTTGCTTTATACTCATAATATATAATGTGTAATTATTGTATTTGTATAGTTCTATGCAAATTTAATACCAAATGGGCGTTTGGGGCAGTGTTTTTTAGAGCGCCTACCCCATTTGACCTTCTGTGCAACAATTTATTTGCGATAGAGCAACTCTAAAAATTACCGCTCTATAGCCGTCCTTCTTCTCGGTAGCTATAATAGCCACCGTCTGTTATCACCACATGATCCAAAAAGTGTATGCGCATAGTTTCACAAGCCTTACGCATACTGTCGGTAAGGCGGTCGTCGTCACGACTGGGACGCGTATTCCCGCTGGGATGGTTGTGGCAGAGTACCAGCACTGTGGCATTGCAGAGCAATGCTTCGCGCAGAGCTACTCTTATGTCTACTGCCGTTTCGCTTATACCACCATGACTCAGCCTTACAGTCTTTATATGTCTAAACGAGTGGTTAGCCAGCACTATCCATGCCTCTTCTACATCCAAATCCTGCACATGAGGCAGCATTTCGCGATACACGGCCTCTGCACAGTCCATCCGCGGCCGATCGGCGGGAGGCGTTGCCTGTCGGCGTCGCCCCAATTCACACGCAGCCTGTACTGTAACAGCCTTGGCCAATCCTACGCCCTTATAGCGTTGCAGATCGGCTATAGACAATTTACCAAGCCTATTAAGATTGTTGTCACAATCGGCCAAGATTTCTTTCATCAAGTCTATAGCAGTTTTCTCTGGGGTTCCAGTGCCTATAAGTATGGCCAACAGTTCGGCATTACTCAGCGACTGAGCACCTAATCGGGCCAGCTTCTCACGCGGCCGATCGTCCTCTGCCCAATGATTTATACTAAGTTTGCCGTCTTTCATTTATAGAATGTCTTTTCGTATGCGCTATACTCACTCTTTCCTTGGACACAACGCTTCCACCAAGCCGATATAAAGCCACAACCATATCCTGTAAGTTGGATAAACGCTGAAAACACGCTGAGCCAACCTACTCGCAAGCTATGCGACTTATGAGTAGCATCTACCAAAACTATAGCCGAGTAGAATACCAAAGGAGCCAACGCCGTCATTACAAGCCAACGCCCGGTTATCAATGACGGATAGACCGCCCAAACTACCAGCCCCACAACAGCAAGCAGTAACAATGCACCTACACCCACAGTAAACACCATTGGCAACAGATGAACCAGTTTGAGGCTCTCTGGATATTTCTTATAGAGATTTATACGCGCTATACCGCTATTGAACACCTGCCGCCAAAACTTGCGGAAGTCTGTACGCCGTTTGTGCCACACCCATGCTTCTGGAAAGAGTCTACAACGGCAACCAGCCTTGAATATACGGATAGAAAAATCTATGTCTTCACCAAAACGCATCCGTGAAAAGCCTCCCAACCGCTGATAAACATCACGACGAATACCCATATTAAACGATCGGGGATAAAACTTGTCCAGTTTTTTCTTTCCGCCACGTATACCACCAGTAGTAAAGAAACTGGTCATAGAATAAGATATGGCTTTCTGAACAGGGGTAAACGATGGATGGGCACTGTCCGGACCACCGAAAGCATCGGCTTGATTTTGCGTCAGTTCGACATCTACAGCCTGCAGATAACCTGGAGGTAGCACTACATCCGAATCGAGTACTATCAAGTATTCGCCCTGCGAACGCTCGGCACCATAGTTACGACTCTGACCGGGACCCGAATTGTCTTTATAGTAGTAATGTAGGTCCAACCGTCCAGCATAGCGGTTACACACTTCGCGGCAAAGCACAGTCGAACCATCTTCTACCACTATTACCTCAAAGTCGTCAAGTTGTTGTTTGGTAAGACTCTCAAGGAGTTCGTCCACCTCGTCAGGACGATTGTAAACGGGAATTACAAAACTGTATTTCATATCAGTTTAATAGACAGATGTATCTGAAGGAAAACGCAAACAACCTATATCCCGGAACACCGGATGCGGTGACTCTGAGATATAGGTTGCCGTAAGAGAAATGGGTATATGGCGATTACTCGCTTACACGACCCAAATAGCTACCGTCGCGGGTATCTATCTGTATAGTCTCACCCTCATTGATAAACAGAGGCACACGAACAGTAGCCCCAGACTCGAGTGTAGCAGGCTTTGTGGCGTTGGTAGCAGTGTTACCCTTTACGCCTGGCTCGCTATGAGTAATCTTCAGAGTAGTCTTCACAGGCATTTCGGCCAACAATATAGTACCATCGGTAGTATCGGTTACCACCTCTACTACATCGCCTTCTTTCATATACTCTACGCCGGTAATTTGGTGCGAAGGGATTGGTATCTGCTCAAAGGTTTCCTGGTTCATGAATATACGGCCTGTAGCATCTTCGTAGAGATACTGATAGGGACGACGCTCCACGCGAACATCCTCGAGTTTAAATCCAATCTGGAATGTACGCTCAAGCACTCGACCGTCAGCAACATTCTTCAGCTTGGTTATCATTACTGTGTTACCCTTACCCGGCTTTCTGTGCTGAAAGTCGATGCAAGTCCAAATCTTGCCATCCATACGGATGCAAGTTCCGATTTTGATTTCCTGTGAGTTAATCATATTGTTATAATAATGTATTGTTGTCTGTTAAAGGCGGTGCAAAGG
>CAVHVH010000023.1:0-12036 GCA_963639385.1 Oscillospiraceae bacterium | reverse complement strand
GTAATACATTTTTATAAAAAGAAAGCCTAAAAAAGCAAAAAATACTAATATGGTGCTTTAATTTGAGTTTCAAACGATTGTGACAATTGTCGGCATCAAGCAACTAACGCCACAATGGGTGGTTCTACAAATTACCAACCCTCTTATTTTGTTACTCTAAACCAGTCGGCATCTATCCATCCACGATTTCCTTTTGTATCAAGACGTTCGCTAACAAAACCCATTTTTGCACCAATCCATTTGCCTTGCCTCATCGTGAACTCAGCACCTACTTCCTTGTATTTCTTTCCATCCATACTATATGCAAACCTACATTTTCCGTTTTTAACCTGCATTTGCATATACATGTCTATGTATATGGCTGGCGAATAGGGAATTGTATCGCGGTTAGTAGGAGATAGTGTGGCCAACGTCTGCACCTGTTCTTTTCCGCCTATATCAGCACCTTTGCAGTACAACTGCTGCAATAAGAATTCATCACCTATGCGTTTTACCACGAGGGCTTGATAATCCATGCCCATCATTATAATTCCACCATATTGGTTATCGCTCTTTGATGCGAAACGCATTTTTGATGTCGCTTTGAATTCGGGGGCCGGTGTTTTCTGTAACAGTAGATTTCCTACCTCCCATAGGCTCTTGAAATCTTTTGAGAGATCGGCCGTATACAAACGCATACAACCATTAACCGTTGGCATGCCCCAAAGTTCGTTATAGTTGGCATGCCACTGCCATTGTTTTCCAAGTGTGGTACTATTGAACTCGTCTGATTCTTGCGGATTTACCTTTGTGCTACTTTCTGATTTAGGCATACGATAGGTCATATAGGGTTCACCGCATCCGTTATGGTTGCGCTCATGCCCCATCACGGGCCATCCGCCCGTCCAGTCTACTGGCTGAAGGAACACCACTCGCCCGTAAGCGCTTTTATCATTGAAGTGCAAGAACCAGTCTTCATTATATGCCGTATGTACCCACGCACCTTGATGTGGGCCGTTTACAGCGGTTGTACCCTGAACCATTACCTTACGAGCCTCATAGGGTCCACATATATTCCGGCTACGCATAGCCAATTGCCAACCCTGCTTCACACCACCGGCTGGGCACATAATCCAGTAATAGCCGTCACGCTTGTAGAATTTTGGACCCTCAGTGGTATGATTCTCTTGTCCCCCATCGAACACGATGCAAGGCGCTCCGATAGCACATGTGCCATCGGCCGAGAGTTCGCGCACAGTAAGCACTGAATTGAACCCGCTACGCGAACCGGCCCATCCGTTTACCAGCCAACACCGCCCATCATCATCCCATAACGGGCAGGTATCTATCATTCCCTTACCTTCAATCACACACAATGGTTTGCTCCACGGACCACGCGGATTAGACGCTTTTACCATAAATACGCCCTGGTCAGGGTCGCCCCAATAAATGTAGAATTCACCGTTGTGATAGCGTATAGCCGGAGCCCACACGCCCTTACCATGCTGCGGAGTATCGAACACCTGTCGTGGCAGTTGTTCGTTAAGGGCATGACCTATAATTTCCCAGTTTACCAAATCCTTGGAATGGAGTATCGGTAGACCCGGAATACAGTTAAACGAGCTGGCCGTAAGATAATAATCACTACCTACAGCCACTACATCGGGGTCACTATAGTCGGCATAAAGCACGGGGTTAGTATAAGTTCCGTTACCATTGTCGGGATTCCACACATGCGACCTGTATTGAGCATTGACAGACAAGCATATCCCTGCAAGCCCACATAAGAACAGTATAGAAGATTTTTTTATCACAATTTTATATTTTAAGACGGCTGCAAAAATTAGACTACCTTTTTATTGTTATAATACGCATTTACCGTTGGCCTTACTTATTTCCTATAGTAGGTTTCAAAAAGTTTTTCCTAAGAAGTACTATACAACCTATCGCAAAGGATTCTGAATGTACCTCCACAAATTTACATAATAAATGCCACAAAAACACAGAAACTCTTGACAACTATTTTTTTTGTTTCAAAATACCATTTTCAGTACCGCACTTAAGTAACAATGCCCTACCAATCGTACTATTATCGAAACATTACAATTGTATGGCAAGGATAATTACATTCGGCGAGATTATGCTCCGCCTTTCTCCCTACGGCAACGACCGTTTTATTCAGACAGACCAGCTACGGGTTATTCCTGGCGGTGGCGAGGCTAACGTTGCTGTTAGCCTTGCAAACTATGGCCACGAGGCTTACTTCGTGAGCAAACTGCCCAAGCACGAGATTGGACAGATTGCAGTTAATGCCCTGCGCCGCTATGGTGTCGACACACGTTTTATAGCACGTGGTGGCAACCGCATAGGACTGTACTATGCAGAAACAGGGGCATCCATGCGCCCGTCTAAAGTCATCTACGACCGCGCACATTCGGCCATAGCCGAGGCTACTCCCAACGATTTTGACTTTGACCAAATAATGGAAGGGGCACAATGGTTCCACTGGAGCGGCATTACTCCGGCCATAAGCGACAATGCCGCCGAACTTACTCGCTTGGCATGCGAGGCCGCCAAACGTCACAGCGTTACCATTAGCGTCGACCTAAACTTCCGCAAGAAATTATGGACATCCGAGAAGGCTATAACCATTATGCGCCCACTGATGAAGTATGTCGACGTATGCATAGGCAACGAGGAAGACGCACAACTCTGTCTTGGTTTCAAGCCAGATGCCAACGTTGAAGGCGGACAGACTGACGCAAGCGGTTACCATAAAATTTTCGAGCAGATGCAGCAAGAGTTCGGGGTCAAATATGTGGTATCCACGCTAAGAGAGAGCTTCTCTGCCACAAACAATGGATGGAAGGCACTTATCTATAACGGCAAAGAGTTTTATGAGAGCCGTCACTACAACATTATGCCTATTATTGACCGTGTAGGCGGAGGCGATTCGTTCTCAGGTGGACTCATTCACGGACTACTCACTAAATCTACACAAGGAGAAGCCCTTGAGTTCGCCGTGGCGGCATCGGCTTTGAAGCACACCGTAAATGGTGATTTCAACCTTGTTTCTACTGACGAGGTAGAGGCGCTTGCCGCAGGAAACGCAAACGGACGTGTACAAAGGTAATATCATATAGCAATGGAACAGATATTCAGTTATATCATCAGTATGGGCGCTTCGGTGATGATGCCCATACTCTTCACCATTATAGGCTTGTGCATCGGCATGAAATTCGGCAAGGCGTTCAAGTCGGGGCTCTTCGTAGGAGTGGGGTTCGTAGGTCTGGGCGCAGTAACGGCTCTGCTTACAACCAATTTCAACGATCCACTCAAGGACATATCAGACATTTATCATCTGCAACTCAACGTATTTGACATGGGGTGGCCGGCAGCCGCAGCCGTGGCATACAACACAGCAGTAGGCGCTCTTGTCATTCCTATATGCTTGGGCGTCAACATTCTGATGCTCATCACCAAAACTACCCGCACGGTGAACATAGACTTATGGAACTACTGGCACTTTGCATTCATAGGCGCGGTAGTATACTTTGTTATGGGCGAGAGCCTGCTATGGGGATATGCAGCCGCCATAATATGCTATATCATAACCCTTGTATGTGCCGACCTAACGGCAGAGAAATTCCAAAAATTCTACGGACTTGACGGAATTTCCATCCCCCAGCCATTCTGTCAGAGCTTTATGCCTTTCGCAATAGTATTCAACAAGTTACTCAGCAGCATACCAGGATTCGCCCGGCTGGACTTCGATGCAGAAGGTATGAAGAAAAAATTCGGCATACTTGGCGAACCTCTTGTACTTGGAGTGGCGGTAGGCATACTTATAGGTTGGGCCGCTCAACTGGATATAAAAAAGGTATTGTCTTTAGGTGTGATAATGGGAGCTGTTATGGAACTTATCCCGCGTATAACATCTCTATTTATAGATGGGTTAAAGCCAATTTCCGAAAAGACGCAAGAGCTGGTTAAGACCAAGTTTAATGGCAAGAAAGTCTATATCGGCATGAGCCCGGCTCTCGTGATAGGTCACCCTACCACCCTTGTGGTTTCGGTAATCCTCATCCCTGTAATCCTTGTCTTGGCAGTATTTCTGCCCGGCAACCAATTCTTGCCGTTGGCCTCGCTCGCCGGAATGTTCTATCTATTCCCTATAGTACTCCCATTTACTAAGGGCAATGTGGTAAAGACGCTCATAACAGGACTTGTGGCGCTCATAGCGGGACTGTATTTTGTAACAGATATGGCTCCTGATTTTACCATGGCTGCCAACACGGTATATAGTCTTACCGGCGATGCTACCGCCCATATACCCGAAGGTTTCTCTGGCGGAGCACTCGACTTTGCATCCTCGCTCTTTGGATGGGTAATCTACAAGTTGTCGTGCCACTTGGATTATGTAGGGCCAGCACTGCTTGTTGTACTTACTATAGGTATGATGCTCTACAACCGTAGCCGCATAATAAAAGAAGAAAAAATTGACAAATAAGCATGAAAAGAATTTTTATCACAACAGCCGTTGCCTTCATATCGATGGCATCCTTGGCACAGACTACAAACTATAACGTGCGCTGGTCTAATCATCCCGAAGACGCTAAGCATTATACTACAGAGCGCCTGCGCAAAGAATTCCTTATAGAAAAAGTATTCGCCCCGGGCGAGGTTAACTGGACTTACTCCATGTACGACAGGTTTCTTATAGGAGGAGCACAGCCCGTTGTCGGCACTCCCATTAAACTTGAGCCTATAGAACCGCTACTGGCAAAAACTCTATTAGAGAACCGCGAAATAGGCATAATCAACATCGGTGGTCCTGGCACAGTTGTAGTAGATGGTAAGTCATACGACCTAAACTTTGAAGAGGGTCTGTACGTAGGCCGTTCTACCGAAAAAGCGCCCAACAACATCACCCTTGTAAGCAAGAATGCACAGAATCCGGCCAAGTTCTATATGAACAGTGCCACCGCTCACACCTCGTACCCCACAAAGAGGGTCACACTAAAAGAGGCCAACAACATCAAGGCTGGAAGTCTGGCCGAAAGCAACGACCGTGTTATTCATCAGCTCATCATCGATGGCGTGGCCGGAGTTCGTACCTGCCAGTTGCAGATGGGTGTTACCGAACTGAAGACAGGCTCGGTATGGAATACCATGCCCGCCCATACCCATCTGCGCCGCATGGAGACCTACCTATACTTCAATGTTCCCGAGGGACAACGCATCTGCCACATCATGGGCGAGCCACAAGAGACACGCCCCATGTGGATGAACAACGAACAGGCCGTAATCTCACCCCAATGGTCTATACACTGCGCTGCCGGCACAAGCAACTATACCTTTATTTGGGGTATGGCTGGCGAAAATCTAAACTACAAAGACATGCAGGTTGTAAAGACAACCAACTTAAAATAAAACAATATGGATAAAATGTTTTCTCTTGAGGGTAAAGTAGCCCTCGTTACAGGTGCAGCCTACGGCATAGGCTTCGCAATGGCCGAAGCACTGCACAACGCTGGTGCAAAAATAGCATTCAACTGCCGCTCACAACACCACATGGATCAGGCTCTTGCCGACTACAAGGCAAAAGGTATAGAGGCTCACGGATATATCTGCGATGTTACTGACGAGGAACAGGTTAAGGCTATGGTGGCCGATATCAACAAAGAACTTGGCGTAATAGACATTCTAGTAAACAATGCTGGTATCATCAAGCGCATACCTATGGAAGAGATGAGCGTTGAAGATTTCCGACAAGTTGTAGACATCGACCTAAACGCCCCATTCATCGTATCGAAAGCCGTAATCCCTGGCATGAAACAAAAAGGGCATGGCAAGATTATCAATATCTGCTCAATGATGTCTGAGCTGGGCCGCGAAACAGTATCGGCCTATGCTGCAGCAAAGGGCGGACTAAAAATGCTTACGCGCAATATATGTTCTGAGTTCGGTGAGTACAACATACAATGTAATGGAATTGGTCCTGGATATATTGCCACACCGCAGACCGCACCTCTGCGCGAACGTCAGGCCGACGGCTCTCGCCATCCGTTCGACAGTTTCATTGTGGCCAAGACACCAGCCGCACGATGGGGTACGCCAGAAGATCTTATGGGTCCCGTAGTATTCCTTGCAAGCGATGCCTCAAACTTCGTAAACGGACATATTTTATATGTAGACGGAGGCATTTTGGCCTACATAGGCAAGCAGCCATAATATTGCAATATATGGAGGGTGGTTCTACAAATATACCATAGTATTTTTTAGAACCACCCTTAAGTTTTATACCGTAGACAGGCAGGAAAATCTTCAAAAAACATCTTATTATCACCGAAATTTCACCGATTTCTTTGTTTTTCAAAAAAATATGCGTACTTTTGCAACCCAAAAAGGTACCGACACTTCATGCCACAATCTTTGCAGCAAGAAAAAGGGTATTATAACACTGCTGAAACAATAACAAATAAAAGATAAGCATAATGAAAAGAACATTCCAGCCGCACAACCGCCGCCGCGTAAACAAGCACGGCTTCCGTGAGAGAATGGCAACCAAGAACGGTCGCCGCGTATTGGCTTCTCGCCGTGCCCACGGCCGCAAGAAGTTGACAGTTTCTGACGAACACCACGGCAAATAACACTTGCCCCCGGCGTTTTTCCGGAACAGAAAGGAGCAAAGACACAATGGTCTTTGCTCCTTTCTTGTTATATGGGTATTTCTATAAAGGGTAGTTGCACAAACAAACTAATAAGGCGGACTGCCGTTGCCGGCCATCCGCCCTTTCAATGCTGGTCGGGATGAGGCGACTCGAACGCCCGACCCCTACGTCCCGAACGTAGTGCGCTACCAACTGCGCTACATCCCGATTGCGGTGCAAAGATAAATGAAAAAAACCGAAAATCTCGCAAAAAAGCAGAAAAAAATTGCCATCCCCATAATATTGACATAAGGGTGGTAATACAAATGTAAGGTCAGCTCGCAATGAAGGTGTAAACTCAACGGTAGTAATTTTTAGAACCACCCTTAAAAATTTTTGAATACAAAATTGCCATTGTCACCCGAAACAAGTAACTTTGTACCTATAGGATGGTAATTTACAGAGCCACACTATAGGTACAAAGCCTAAAAAATAACCTACATAACAACATAATTTATGAGAAATCATTACAGACTGGGATTGTTGGCCGCACTTACTATGGCCGCATCAACCACCTTTGCCCAAATGACTTTGGTAAAAAACGGTAAGGCCAAGACTCGCATCGTACTGGCCAACGACAATGCCATTAACCGCGAGGCTGCCGACATGCTGAGCCGTTTTGTCAACAAAATTTCGGGCACAACGCTACCCATAGTTTCCAACACCGCTACACGGGGAGCCATTGTGATAGGCGAAGCTACTCCACAATCGGCAGAAGATGCCTTCAGCATAGACTGCAAGGATGGCAGCATGCACATCAATACCGGAGGTGGCAAAGGCGCCGTATATGGCGTAGTTACGTTGCTTGAAAAATATATGGGAGTAAACTACTATGCTTATAAGACCTACACATTCACCCCGGCAACTACCATAGATCTACCAGAGATACATATGAGCGACAAGCCCGCCTTCCGCTTCCGCCAGACACATAGCTATGGCTGTCAAGACCCCGACTTTGAACGGTGGTTCCGTTTGGAAAATAGCCAAGAGGAGTTTGCTGGCAACCTATGGGTACACACCTTCAACCAAATCCTGCCCGCCGCCATATACGGGGAGAAGCACCCCGAATACTATTCATACATCAACGGCAAGCGCAGACCTGGAAGCCATAGCCAGTGGTGCCTTACCAACCCCGAGGTATTCGAACTGGCCGCACAGAAGATAGATTCTATCTTCAAGGCGAACCCTGGTATGAAGATGATAAGCGTAAGTCAGAACGACGGCAATAACACCCAGTGTCACTGTGAGACATGCGCCAAGGTTGACGAATACGAAGGGGCACCATCGGGCAATCTTATACGCTTTGTCAACAAGTTGGCACAACGGTTCCCTGACAAGCAGTTCTCTACCCTGGCTTATCTATACAGCATGCATCCGCCAAAGCACACCAAGCCACTACCCAATGTAAACATCATGCTATGCGACATAGACTGCAAGCGTGAAGTGCCCCTAACCGACAATGAGTCTGGGCGCGATTTCATGCGCGCACTCGAGGGATGGAGCAAGATATCAAACAATATATTCGTATGGGACTATGGTATCAATTTTGACAATATGGTGTCACCTTTCCCTAACTTCCATATCATACAGAAAAACATGCAGCTCTTTAAGAAGAACCACGCTACTATGATATTCGAACAGATAAACGGTGGTAACCAACGTGGTACAGACTTCGGTGAGATGCGTGCCTACATGATGGCCAAACTTATGTGGAACCCCTATCAAGACGCCGACTCGCTTATGAAGTCGTTTATGCAGGGATATTATGGCGCAGCTGCACCCTATATATACAAATACCAAACACTGCTTACGGGCGCACTGCTCTCATCGCACACGCCACTATGGATATACGACTCGCCTATTACTCACAAGAACGGCATGCTTAACGACAATCTAATGAAGATGTATGCCGAAATATTCGACCAGGCCGAAGCAACCGTAGCCAGCGATAGCACTCTGTTAGCCCATGTACAGACGGCTCGCTTACCCCTACGTTACAGCGAGTTAGAGATAGCCCGCACCAAGAGCGGACAAGACCCCAAAGAGATTAGCGGCAAACTGGAAACATTCCGCCAGCAATGCGAAAAGTACGGAATAACCAGCCTAAACGAGCGCAACAACCGCGCCGATGACTATTGCAATCTGTACAAGAAGCGCTTCTTGCCCAGGGCCAACACCAACAAAGCTGCCGGTGCTAAGGTAATTTGGAATAGTGAACCCAACCCTGCCTACCGCCCTATTGCCGACAAAGCCCTTACCGATGGTCTTTATGGCGGCACATCGTATGTTGAAAGTTGGGTAGGATGGGAAGGTAGGAATGCCGACTTTATACTCGACATGGGTAGCGAAAAGACCTTCAGCAAAATAACTACCGACTTCTTGCAGCAGCTGGGCGCATGGGTATTGCTACCCAAGAGTGTAAGCTACTCGTATTCGAAAGACAACAAGACCTACACCGATATGGGCAAGGTTGATTTTGCCGAAGACCGCGATATATCTGTCAAGTTCATTCCCGGCACAGTAACCTCTGCCACTCCAGTAACGGCACGCTACATCCGCGTCAAGGTAGAGACCATTGGACTATGCCCCACTTGGCATTACGGAGTAGGTTACCCGGCTTGGTTCTTCCTCGACGAAGTCAACGTAGAGTAAATAAAGTACAAAATTAACGGTGGTAATTTTTAGAACATCACTATAACCACCCTAAAAAAGAATATTCTTAGAAAATAACCGTCAGCATTTGGCATGTGTACAAAATAAAATTGTATATTTGCATTAAATTCTGACGGTTATTTTTTCTAAGAATGGATTATTCAGAAAAACTGATAATAAACGGACTGCAGAAAGGTGACTCCGAAGCATTCAAATACATCTTCGACACCCATTACCAGGTGCTATGCCACTTTGCCAGCCGCTATCTGCGCGACGATTACTTGGCCGAATCGGTGGTAAGCGATGTTATATTCCATCTTTGGGAAAATCACCAGCGTATAGAAATCGATGTATCACTGCGCAGCTATCTTATTCGTTGTGTACGCAACAGTTGTCTTGACTTTCTCCGTTCAAACCGCGAGAAAAAGGAAATAGCTACCAAAACTATCCCACCGACAGCAGACCGAAACACTGTATCGGGTACAAGCAAACAACCTCTCGACCAACTGTTAGACAAAGAACTGGCAGAAAAGTTAGACGAGGCCATTGCCGCACTGCCCATAGAGTGCCGCACGGTATTCGAACTAAGCCGTTTTGCCGGAAAAAAACACGCCGAGATAGCTCTTGAACTGGGTATTTCTATAAACACGGTGAAATACCATATCAAGAGAGCCTTATTGTTGCTTAACAACAGCCTTGGACGCTACATTCTTGTAGCATACCCTATTATTAACATGTACAACAATATTATCTGCACGTACAATAATCATTAAATACAAAAAAGGATACTAACATGAAAAAACATGGACTACTACTGTGCCTGTTGGTAATAACCCTACAGGCCGTGGCACAAAAGGCTGACTACAGCCAGCTCATCACCAAAGGCATAACCTATACGGGGCGCACACTGACAGAGAATGACGGAAGCGTAAAATTCGACTGGATAGGCGTATACGCACAGACCAATTTCACTGGAAGCTGCATAGCCGTAGAAATGAGCAACACTCGCCCGTGCTACTTCAATGTTTTCATAGACAACCAATGGACTACGAAAGTCTATGCCGATAGTACCGAACACCAACGTATCGTGCTCGCCGAAAAGTTGGGTAAGGGCAGTCACACACTACGCCTACAACGAGCCTGCGAAGGCGGAAGCATCACTACCATACATGGCTTTTACGGCACAAAAGGTGCCCAGTTTAAGCCGGTAGAAAAGAAAAGTCGTATGATAGAAATATTTGGAGATAGCTATACCTGCGGCTACGGGTCAGACTCGCCTACACAAGACGAGCATTTTAAGATTGAAACCGAGAATGTAGACCATGCCTACAGCTGTATCATTGCCCGCTACTTTGATGCCGACTATGCTATTGAGGCCCACTCGGGGCAAGGCATGGTACGCAACTACGGCGACAAGAAACAACGCTCTGAGTATAGCATGCTGGACCGCCATACCAAAACGTTAGACAACGATAAGACTGTAGAGTACAATTTCAAGGATTACCGCCCTGACTTGGTAATCATCAACCTTGGTACCAACGATTTCTCGCGCGAGGTAACCCCTACCCCCGACCAGTATGTTGGAAACTATGAAAAAATGATAAAGAACCTACGCAGTCACTACGGCAATGTGCCTATTCTATGCGTATTACCCCACTCTGCCCGCAAATACCTGCAGGCTTGTTTCCCGCTGTTGCGCGAGCGATGCTACAGCGACCGCCAGGTATATTTTGCCGAACCTATGTTAGAAGTGTTGCGCGATGGACGCGACTATGGCGCCGACGGCCACCCCAACTATCAGGGCCACCGCAAGATAGCCATGAAGCTAATACCCCAGATTAGTCGTATCATGGACTGGAAGATAGAAGACAAACCCATAAAATAACCTAAACGTAAATCAATGAGAAAAGTTATGACAACCCTGGCAATGGCCTTGACCCTTTCGGCCAATGCCGCCACTGCCAACTACCGGGTAATTCCGCTGCCAAGAGAAATTAACGTTGCCAAAGGCAATGCCTTCAAACTGAATGCACAAACCCGCATAGTTTATCAAGACAATGCCGACATGGCGCGTAATGCCTCATTCCTGGCTGGCTACATAAGCGAGAAAACCCGTATAACACCAGCAACGGCCATAGCCGAGAAGAAAAACCGAAAGGGAAATATTCTACTCTGCATAGATCCAAAAGCCAAAGAGACCGAAGGCTACCGCATAGAAGTTTCGGCACAGGGCATAACCATAAGCGGAGCCACTGCCCAGGGTGTATTCTACGGCATACAGACTCTGCGCAAGAGTCTGCCCGTGCAGGCCTGTGCAGAAGAAGTTTCTCTGCCTGCCGTCACCATTACAGATGCCCCACGGTTCGGCTACCGGGGCATGCACCTCGACTGTGCGCGCCATTTCTTTTCGGTAGACTTCGTAAAAAGATACATTGACCTACTGGCACTGCACAACATGAACCGGTTCCACTGGCATCTCACCGACGACCAGGGATGGAAAATAGAAATAAAGAAATACCCTCGCCTAACCGAAATAGGGTCGTGGCGCACAGGAACAACCATAGGCCGCAACTCTGATGTTGACGACGGCATACGATATGGGGGCTTCTACACCCAAGAACAGATACAAGAAATAGTAAAATATGCCGCCGACCGCTACATAACCATTATCCCAGAGATAGACATGCCTGGG
>CAVHVH010000022.1:10791-20518 GCA_963639385.1 Oscillospiraceae bacterium | reverse complement strand
GTTTTAATTCTTTGTGCGTTTCAAAAGTAACTGTGTGCTAGATGGTTGTATGCTTAAAGTTTCACGTGAAACTTTAAGCGGCTTTTGAATATAACGCCAGTGTTTCATGATTAATTCACAATTTATTGTAATTGCGAATTGTCTTTACATTACATTGAAATAGTAAGCAAATATTTAAAAGCCGCTTTTAAAAGCCGTTTTATACCTGTATGAGTGATGTTATTTCGATATCTTTATCGAATGCATCGCGACCGTTAAGGCCTTCGTGAATAAGTTCGATTATAAAATTACAGTACACTCTTTTGGGGTTGAATTTCTTTACCAAATCACAGGCCGCCTTCATTGTGCCTCCGGTGGCGAGCAAATCGTCGTGAAGTAATACAACATCGTTTTCGTTGATGGCGTCTTTGTGTATTTCTATTGTGTCAATTCCGTATTCTTTTGCGTAACTCTCTTGTACGGTTTCGCATGGTAGTTTCCCTGGTTTGCGACACAATACTATTCCGGCATTAAGTTTTAGAGCGACAGCAGAGGACATAACAAATCCGCGACTTTCAATACCTACAATTTTAGTGATGCCTTTGTCTTTGTAAAGATCTACCATTTCGTTTGTGATAATCTGTAGACATTCGGCGCTTTTAAATAGTGTGGTTACATCCCTGAAGTTTACGCCTTTAATAGGCCAGTCGGGGATGCAACGCAAATTCTTAATTAGTACGTCGTTGTTCATAAATATTTTATTGTTTGTAATCTTTATCTTTGTTTCACGTGAAACTATCTCCCGAGAAGTATTAGTAGTACATTGATGTCACTTGGTGATACACCTGGTATGCGACTTGCTTGTGCTAATGTCTCGGGGTTGATGCGCTCAAGTTTCTGTCGGCCTTCGGTGGATATCTCGTGTAGTTCGCTATATTTGAATCTACCCCGTATCTTGATATCTTCCAATCTGTGCATCTTGTCGGCTACTATTTTTTCGCGTTCTATATATCCTTTATACTTTATTTTTATCTCTGCGGCCTCACTTATTTCTTCGCTACGGTTTGGTAGGGTATTGATAAGCTCTGATAGTTCTGGTAGAACAACTGCTATTTGGCTTATGCTTACTTGTGGTCTGCTTATAAGTTCGGCTACTTTGCACCCCATGCGTAATGGGGTGGTGCCTATATGCTCTAAGAAACCATTGATGAGTGTGGGTTTTACAGAAGTGTTGTCGCAGTAATCGATAACACGGTTTATACCTTCTTTCTTTTGTAACCACCAATCGTAACGTTCTCTACTGGCTATGCCTAGATTATATCCTCGTTCTGTAAGACGTGCGTCGGCGTCGTCTTGTCTTAGTAGTATACGGTATTCGGCGCGAGAAGTAAACATACGATAGGGTTCGTCAACGCCTTTTGTAGTAAGATCGTCTATCAGTACGCCAATGTAGCTCTCGTCGCGTTTCATAACTAATGGTTCGCCACCGCTACATTTTATGGCTGCGTTGATGCCAGCTACCAGTCCTTGGCCGGCTGCCTCCTCATACCCTGTAGTGCCGTTTACTTGCCCTGCAAGAAATAAACCATCGACAACCTTTGACTCTAACGAATGGTTGAGTTGGGTAGGGTCAAAATAGTCGTATTCTATGGCATAACCCGGGCGGTAGAAGCGAGCGTCGCGTAAAGCAGGTATAGCGTGGAGTGCGCGTAGCTGTATCTCTACTGGCATGCTTGATGAGAAGCCGTTGAGATACATCTCATTGGTATTTTCGCCTTCAGGCTCAAGAAAAAGAGGGTGTTGCTCTTTGTCGGGGAAAGTTACCAATTTAGTTTCTATCGACGGGCAGTAACGAGGGCCTGTGCTCTGTATCTGTCCGTTGAATAGGGGAGAGTCGGCCAAGCCACTACGCAGGATATTGTGAGACTCTTTGTTGGTATAGCATGTCCAACATGGTAATTGGCTGAGTGTGCGGTGGGGTGCCAAATAACTGAACTGATGAAAACTTTGGTCGCCGGGTTGCTCTTCGGTGTCTTCAAAGTGTACGCTACGCCGGTCTATTCTAACTGGAGTTCCAGTTTTCATTCGATTAACGCGTATGCCGTTACGCGATATACTTTCGCTAAAATTGAGTACGGCAGGTTCGGCACACCGTCCGCCTGGTACTTTATGCCGTCCTATGTGCATAAGACCGTTGAGAAATGTTCCAGCGGTTACTATCACTGCAGCGGAATGAAAGGTTACACCCCAAATGGTTTTTATTCCAACAGCCTTTCCGTTTTCAACAATGAGCTCATCGGCCTGATCTTGCCAAATATCTAAGTTGCCTGTATGGTCAAGCACTTCGCGCCATTTCCAAATGAATTTTTCTCGGTCGCATTGTGCCCGTGGTGACCATACGGCAGGTCCTTTGCCTTGGTTTAACATGCGGAACTGTATAGAAGTGGCATCGGTTATAATGCCAGTCTGTCCGCCCAGGGCATCGATTTCCCTCACTATCTGTCCTTTGGCTATGCCCCCGATAGCAGGGTTGCAGCTCATTTGGCCAATCTTGTTCATGTCCATAGTAATAAGGCATGTCCGGGCGCCCATGCGGGCAGCAGCGGCGGCAGCTTCGCATCCGGCGTGTCCGCCCCCTATCACTATTACATCATAATTGAATTCCATTATGTTGAAATATTTTCCGCAAAAGTAAGAAATTAAATCCGATTTTTTATTGCTTTTGCTTTGAATTATAGTAAAAATATAGTATTTTTGCATCCGCTGATACTTTGTAATACCTTATAATATGTAGTACGCTGCCATATTGTGGGGTAAATTGGTTCAGCGTCATTATTACTGATACACAACATTACTTACAATTAAATAATTAAATTACAATCATTTATGTGGTTAATCAATTCATCTATTGGTAGAAAGGTGGTGATGTCGGTAACAGGCATTGCGCTTATCCTTTTCTTAACGTTCCATTGTTGTATGAACGTTGCTGCTCTCTTTTCGGGGAAGGCCTACAACATGATTTGCGAGTTGCTTGGAGCTAACTGGTATGCCATTGTGGCTACTTTGGGCTTAGCTGCACTTGCAGTGTGTCACATCGTGTATGCGTTTATCCTCACAGCTCAGAACCGCCGCGCTCGCGGAGCATCTCGCTACGAGGTAACTGTAAAACCAGAGAAGGTAGAGTGGGCTTCTCAGAACATGCTTGTGCTGGGTATTATCATTCTGCTGGGTATGTTGTTGCACCTCTTCAACTTCTGGTTTAACATGATGTTTGCTGAGCTTACAGGTATGTCTGTTGGTCATCTTCCATCAGATGGTTTTGCTTTCATCCAAGACACCTTTAGCAACCCAGTTTATGTGGTGTTGTATCTTGTATGGTTGGCTGCCCTTTGGTATCATCTTACCCATGGTTTTTGGAGCGCTATGCAGACATTGGGTATCAGTGGCAAGGTGTGGTTTAAGCGTTGGCAGTGTATCGGTGTGGTTTATACCACTCTACTTGTGTTGGCTTTTGTCGTTGTAGTTTTGGCATTTGCTTTCAAGGTTGCTCCTAGCCTTTGTTGTGCTGCCTAAGTAATTAATTAGTGTAACAATAGAAAATGTAAATAAAGTTATGGCTAAGACTTTAAATTCTAGAATACCCGAGGGTCCGGTAGCTGAGAAATGGACCAATTATAAGGCTCATCAGCGTTTGGTGAACCCCAAGAATAAACTTAAGCTCGATGTTATTGTAGTAGGTACAGGTTTGGCTGGTGCCAGTGCAGCAGCTTCTCTTGGCGAGATGGGCTTCAATGTACTCAATTTCTGTATCCAGGATTCTCCCCGCCGTGCCCACTCTATTGCAGCTCAAGGTGGTATTAATGCTGCCAAGAACTATCAGAACGATGGCGACTCTGTATACCGTCTGTTCTACGATACTGTAAAGGGTGGTGACTATCGTGCCCGTGAGGCCAACGTATATCGTTTGGCTGAGGTTTCAAACAATATTATTGACCAGTGTGTAGCTCAGGGCGTTCCTTTTGCTCGTGAGTATGGTGGTATGCTTGCCAACCGTTCGTTTGGCGGTGCCCAGGTATCACGTACTTTCTATGCCAAGGGTCAGACAGGCCAGCAGTTGCTGCTCGGTGCCTATTCTTCTTTGAGCCGTATGGTTCAGGCTGGCAAGGTAAAACTCTATACCCGTTACGAGATGGAGGATGTAGTAATAGTAGAAGGTCATGCCCGCGGTATTATTGCCAAGAACCTTATCAGCGGTCAGCTTGAGCGTTTCTCTGCCAATGCAGTAGTTATCGCTACCGGTGGTTATGGTAATACTTATTTCCTCTCAACCAATGCTATGGGTTGTAATTGTACCGCTGCTGTACAGTGTTACCGCAAGGGTGCTTATTTTGCCAATCCTTGTTATGTACAGATCCACCCTACTTGTATTCCCGTACATGGTGACAAGCAGAGTAAGCTAACCCTTATGTCAGAGTCTCTGCGTAATGATGGCCGTATTTGGGTTCCCAAGAAACTTGAGGATGCCAAGCGCCTTCAGGCTGGCGAAATTAAGGGCTCTGATATTCCCGAAGAAGACCGCGATTACTATTTGGAGCGCCGTTATCCTGCTTTTGGTAACCTTGTTCCGCGCGACGTGGCTTCACGTGCTGCCAAAGAGCGTTGCGATAAGGGTTATGGCGTAAACAATACTGGTTTGGCCGTATTCCTTGATTTCTCAGAGTCTATCAACCGTCTTGGTATTGATGAGATTCTTCAGCGTTACGGCAATCTTTTTGATATGTATGAAGAGATTACCGATGTAAATCCCGGCAAGGTAGCCAAGGAAATTGATGGTGTGAAGTATTACAACCCCATGATGATATTCCCTGCCATCCACTATACTATGGGTGGAATTTGGGTCGACTATGAACTCCAAACTACCATTTCTGGACTGTTTGCCATTGGCGAGTGTAACTTCTCTGACCACGGAGCTAATCGTCTTGGTGCTTCGGCTCTTATGCAGGGATTGGCCGACGGTTATTTCGTATTGCCTTATACTATCCAGAATTATTTGGCCGACCAAAGCCTATGGCCACGTCTGTCGGTTGACCTTCCCGAGTTTGAAGAGGCTGAGAAGGGTGTACAGGCTGAGATTGACCGCTTGATGAATATTCAGGGCAAGCGCTCTGTAGATTCTATCCATAAAGAGCTTGGCCACATCATGTGGGAACACGTAGGTATGGGCCGTACCAAGGAAGGCTTGGAGAAAGGTCTCGAACTGCTCAAGGGTGTTCGCGAAGAGTTCAATACTAACCTCTTTATCCCCGGAGCTAAGGAAGGTCTTAATGTAGAGCTCGACAAGGCTATTCATCTGCGCGACTTCATCGTTATGGGTGAGCTTATCGCTTACGATGCCCTGCATCGTGAGGAGAGTTGTGGTGGTCACTTCCGCGAGGAACATCAGACAGAAGAGGGCGAAGCCAAGCGCGACGACGAAAACTTCTTCTATGTAGGCTGCTGGGAATACCAGGGCGACGACACCAAGGCTCCCGAACTTGTAAAAGAACCTTTGGAGTATGAGGCAATTAAGGTACAAACACGTAACTATAAGAATTAACAATCATGGCTAAGAATATATCATTCACACTTAAGTATTGGAAACAGAACGGCCCAAAAGACAAGGGTCATTTCGATACACACGAGATGAAGAACATCCCTGATGACACTTCGTTCCTTGAGATGCTCGATATTCTCAACGAGGAGCTTATCGCTAGCGGCGAAGAGCCATTTGTCTTCGATCACGACTGTCGCGAAGGTATCTGCGGTATGTGTTCACTGTATATCAATGGTGTACCCCACGGCAAGACCGAACGTGGCGCTACCACTTGCCAGCTCTACATGCGCCGTTTCAACGATGGTGATGTAATTACCGTAGAACCTTGGCGCTCTGCAGGTTTCCCTGTTATCAAGGATTGTATGGTAGACCGTGGCGCTTTCGATAAGATTATGCAGGCTGGTGGTTATACCTCTATCCGTACAGGTCAGGCCCAGGATGCTAACGCTATCCTTATCCCTAAGGAGAATGCCGATGAGGCTATGGACTGCGCCACATGTATTGGTTGTGGTGCCTGTGTGGCTGCCTGCAAGAATGGTTCTGCCATGCTCTTTGTAAGTTCTAAGGTAAGCCAGTTGGCTTTGTTGCCTCAGGGCCGTCCAGAGGCTGCTAAGCGTGCTAAGGCAATGATTGCAAAGATGGACGAGTTGGGCTTTGGTAACTGTACCAACACCCGCGCTTGCGAGGCCGTATGCCCTAAGAGCGAGTCTATCGCCAACATTGCTCGTCTTAACCGCGAATTTATATCTGCCAAGTTGGCCGATTAAGTTATGTCCACCATTTGGATGGCAATAATAAGAGCCGTCCTATATTGATATTAAGCCCCGCAACGGCATTTTTCTTGTCCGTTGCGGGGCTTTTGTTTGCCGGTAGTACTCCGTAAATGGCGGATGCTATGGCGTTTAGGCGAGTATTTTCTCGGACTTTATAGAGGCCAATACAGCCAGTGGCGGTAAAAACAAATAGATTTGTTTTGCGTTTCAGTAGCTTTGCACTATCTTTGCAGCAGTATTATAATAAATGTAAAACATTGAGCGATAATTTTGATATAAGGGGAGAGATGGCTTCCTCTTCGGAGAAGGAATTTGAGAATGCGCTTCGTCCACTCCGCTTTGGCGATTTTTCTGGTCAGAAGAAGGTGGTCGAAAACCTTGAAGTCTTTGTCGAGGCGGCCAAATACCGCGGCGAACCTCTTGACCATACCCTTCTGCATGGTCCTCCCGGTTTGGGAAAGACTACACTGAGTAATATTATTGCTAACGAGTTAGGGGTAGGTTTCAAGATTACAAGTGGTCCTGTATTGGATAAGCCTGGCGACTTGGCTGGAATCCTAACTTCGCTCGAACCTAATGATGTGCTTTTTATCGATGAGATACACCGTCTTTCGCCTGTGGTAGAAGAATATCTCTACTCGGCTATGGAGGATTATCGTATCGATATTATGATAGACAAAGGCCCGTCGGCCCGTTCTATACAGATAGATCTTAATCCCTTTACTCTTGTAGGTGCTACAACCCGCAGCGGTATGCTTACGGCTCCGTTGCGTGCCCGTTTCGGCATCAATGCCCATTTAGAGTACTACGATCCTGAAACCCTGTGCCATATTATATCCCGTTCGGCCGGCATACTTCGTGTGCCTATTGATGACGATGCAGCATTGGAGATTAGTCGCCGCTCGCGCGGAACGCCCCGAATAGCCAACGCACTGCTACGGCGTGTGCGCGACTTTGCCCAGGTCAAAGGCAACGGTCGTATAACCGCTGCCATCACGCGTTTTGCGTTGAGTGCACTCAATATAGACCAGTATGGTCTCGACGAGATAGACAATAAGATACTCCTTACCATCATCGATAAGTTCCGTGGCGGTCCGGTAGGTCTCTCTACCATAGCCACAGCCATAGGCGAAGATATGGGTACTGTCGAAGAGGTGTACGAACCATTCCTTATCATGGAGGGCTTTATTAAGCGAACTCCCCGTGGGCGCGTGGCCACTCCGTTGGCTTATACCCATTTAGGACGTACGCCCATGGGAGGCGAACCCCTTATGCAAGATTTGTTTGGATAATGAAGACAGCGTTATTTACAGGTACTTTCGACCCCTATACTATAGGGCATCACTCGGTGGTTACTCGCGCCCTTGCTCTTTTTGACCATGTTGTTATAGGGGTAGGCGTAAACGAGCGTAAGCAGACTGTGCTCACCCAGGCCGAGCGTTGCGAGGCCATTGCCCGCCTTTATGCTGGTGATTCGCGTATTGAGGTTGTGGCTTATTCAGGCCTTACGGTAGACCTTGCCCGTAGCGTTGAGGCCACGTGTATTCTTCGCGGTGTGCGCTCGGTGGCCGACTTTGAGTACGAGCGTCAGCAGGCCGATTTAAATCGTCGTATAGGCCATGTCGAGACCCTCTTGCTCTATGCCGAGCCCGGTATGGAGAGCATCTCATCAAGCGCCGTGCGCGAACTTGAGCGCTTCGGTTATCCCATAGACTCTTTTATTCCCCGTAAATTATGATTACATATAATGTAGATGGCGTACGCATGCCCGCTATTAAGAAGCGTGCCGTGAATGGTTGGATCAAGGCTGTGGCAGCCTCATACAATCGCCGTGTGGGCGATATAGGCTATATGTTTGTCAACGATGAACGGATACTCCAGGTCAACAACGAATATTTGGGTCACAACTATTATACCGATGTTATTACCTTCGACTACGACGAGGGCGACATTGTAAGTGGCGATATTGTTATCAGTCTTGATACAGTGCAGTCTAACGCCCAGCTTTTCGGCAAGACATACGAAGAGGAGTTCTACCGCGTACTTATCCATGGCATACTCCATCTCTGTGGCATCAATGATAAGGGCCCAGGCGAGCGCCAAGTGATGGAAGCCGCCGAGAATAGGGCCTTGGCTCTTTTGACTCAGATGCAGCAGAATAAGTAAGTATAAGTTGTCCCCATCTATTCCTCCTCGTTTACTTGTGCGGGGGGGGTAATTTCGAATCTTTGTCTTTCAGGTTAGAGCGGTATTCAGCCGGCGACATGCCCGTATTCTCAGAAAATACGCGATAGAAAGTCTGCACACTCTGCATACCACACTCCGAGGCTATGGCCTCTATGGTATATTCGGGGTGCTTCTTCATTATTTCTATGGCTTCGTCTATACGCAGACTGTTTATGTAGGCTTTGAATGTAGTGTTGGCGTGTTCTTTGAACAAGTTGGCAAACTTGTTTTTGGGTACATATACTTCTTTGGTAACATCTTCCCGAGTAAGGTTGGGTGTTAGGTACATTTTCTTTTCAATGATAGCGCTCATCAATTTCCAAAATGTACGTTCGTCTTCGCTTACATCCGGTTGTGCCAGTAGCTCTTCCAGCGCCTTCTTTCCATGTACAGGGTCGCTAAGTTTTCCCATACTTATCCCGTAGAGCAGCCGTTTGTATCTCTGCATACGTTCTATCACCAGCATACGTGCCTTGTCCTTGCGGCGGTTTTGCAGCATGTTGTATATCAGAAAAGCTGTTGCAATAATGCCATATATCACCAACAATGCACAAGCAATGGCTAGCATATAGTTTACCGATGAACTGCTATATAGTTTGTCTTTCTCGTTTTTCCGTTCTTGCTCACTTTTTAGAGCCGTCTCGCTGAATTTTTCGGTATGGTCAGGCTGAACCTCTCTGCGTATGTTTTCCTTCTGGTAGATAACATCTATGCGGTGAGCTATGGCCGTAGCTTCTTCATAGCGTTTCATTACTCTGAAACACTCAAATTGTGGCAATAGAAATGCCTTGATAAATTCTTTGTTCAGCGTGTCGTATTTGTTAGAATACACTTTTTCTCCCTTCTGCAGCAGCGGTAGCGCCTCTTTGTGCTTGCCGTTTCTTATGAGTCGGTAGGCCTGTGTACTCATAATCATGCCGTTTCCTTCATTATCAGAAGTTTGTGCATTGGTGTGGCTCACTGCCACAAACAATAGAATAATTGATAGCTTTAAAATACGCATACAACAATTAAAATTACGCCTTAAATGTTACAAAATTAGAAAAAAAGTATAAACCCCTTCCTTTTTTTACATTTTTTATATGTAAGGTACGCAAAATGCTGAAGGGTGGTTCTAAAAATTACCACCGCCAAGTTCATTCTTTGTTTGGAGAAT
>CAVHVH010000022.1:0-10781 GCA_963639385.1 Oscillospiraceae bacterium | reverse complement strand
GAGGCAAGCTTGCTTGACTTTGCTGAGCGTAGCCAACAATGCGTATGCAAATCTAACAAAGCTAATTTATAGAACCACCCTCTATAGATAAACTCACAGTGGTATTTTTTGTGGCCGTCTTAATGCCATTTTGTATACAGAAACGTGTAAAAACTGCAAATATTTTACAAAAACCGCTAAAATAAAATGAAAATGTATAACTTTGCATCGTTAAATAATATGTTTTTTTATGAAAAAGATTGTTTTCTTATTCCTCGTTCTCTTAATAGCCTGTGTCCAGCCGTCGGTAGCGGTGGGTTCGGCCGCAGTTATGGAGAACGGCACAGACCAGACTGGCGGCGATGCCATCTCTGGCGTTGTGACCGACCAGAATGGTGAACCGCTCGCCGGCGTTACCGTGCAGCAGCGGGGAACTCAAAACAAAGTGATTACCGACTTGGATGGCCGCTATACCATCAGCGTAAAGCCGGGTACCCAGCGTACATTAGTCTTCACCTATGTGGGTATGACTACACAAACCGTGCAAGTCAAGGGTAGCGTGGCTCGCGTTATCATGAAAGAAGACGCTACATCGTTGCAAGATGTGGTTATTGTGGGCGCTTATGGTACAGCCCAAAAGCGCAGCGATCTCGTAGGTAGTGCCTATCAGGTAAATGCCGACCAGCTGAAAGGTATGCCACAACAGCGTCTCGATGTTATGCTCGACGGTCTTATTCCGGGTCTTAAGATAGATGCTAATACTTCTGACCCTGGTTCACCCCGTACCCGTTATGAAGTGCGCGTGCGTGGCGAGGCTTCGCTTAACGCCTCTAACGAACCTTTGTGGGTAGTCGACGGTACACCTATGTACACTGGCGACCGCACTAACCAGATGCCTGGTACCAGCTATACAGTAAGTCCCTTGTCTTTTCTTAACCCCGACGATATAGCCTCTGTTACCGTGCTCAAAGACGCTACCGCTACATCAATTTATGGTGCCGACGGTGCTAATGGCGTAATACTCGTAACTACAAAGAAGGGTCGTCAGGGCAAGATGCGCATCAATATCAATACCCAGTTTGGTATAGCCCATATCGACGAGAGCACTGCACCTAAGGTGATGAATGCACAAGAGTGGCTCTCTTTGGCCCGTGAGGCCTATGCCAATTCAGGCAAGGATATGCGTACCTTCCCCTTCCAGGATAACGAACTCAACCAGTATTCTACCACCGATACTAACTGGCGCGATGTGTTCTACGGTACTGGTACCACATTCCTTACCAATGTAGGCGTAAGCGGTGGCAACCAGAAGTCAGACTATTACGTATCTGGACAGTATTATCGTAACGACAAGACCGTGAAGGGCAACACCCAGCAACGCTTGTCACTTTCTACCAATGTAAATCTTAATCTTACTCGCCGTTTCAAAGTAGGCATCGACGTGTCTGCTTCGTACAATAACAACGACCTCTTTGCCCTTGGTCGCGAGTATTACGAATTGCTGCCTATCTATTCGCCCTATAATGCCGACGGCACTCTGCGCCTGTACAATATGCAGGTAGACGGACTCAATGCCGATGGTACCCCTCATTTCACCAAGACTCGCTTCTTGAGCAACTCTGTTCTCGAGCGCGAACAGAACGATAACAACCAAAAGACATGGTACCTGCGTACTAACTTCAGCGTGAAATACGAGATACTCAAGGGACTTACTTATACAGGCCAGTTTGGTTACGACTATAACAGTACGCTCGAAGAGGTGTACGACTCGCAGAAGAACTGGACCGGTATGGACTCTGACGGTACCCCCGTAGGCTATGCCCGCCGCTCGTCGGTAGACGTTATCAACTGGAATACTATCCACCGCCTTAACTTCAATCGCACCTTCGGTCGCCATACCGTATCGGCACTTGCTGGTTTCGAGGCAGGTTCGCGCGATTATACCACTATGTATGTTACAGGTTCGGGCTTTATTAACGATAATATACGCGATGTGAGCCAGGCTAACACTACCAGAGGCTACAACTCGAGCAACCGCCGTCGCAAGGTGTCGTTGCTGGGTCAGGCCACCTATTCTTATGACCACCGTTATTATCTTACCGTAAACGCCCGTAAAGACGGTAACTCACAGTTCGGTTCAGATGTGCGCTGGGCCAACTTTGCCTCGGTAGGTGCTTCTTGGAATGTTCATAACGAGAAATTCTTCAATATTCCATGGATAAATGTACTGAAACTCAAGGCTAGCTATGGTGCCAACGGTAACTCGCGCCTGGGTTCGCAAGAGTCGCAGGGAACTTATGTATACAGTAGTTCGTACTCATATAACGGCGAACTTGGTGGCGTGTTGGGTACTATTCCCAATAGTCGTCTTAGCTGGGAGACAACCTATATGACCAACCTCGGTCTGCGTGTGGCCGTGCTCAACCGTATCGATTTCGAAATAGAGTACTATAACAACCAAACCAAGAATCTGTTGAGCCGTCTTCCTATATCACTGCTTACTGGCGATACCCGAGCTTATCGCAATGTGGGTGAGATAGTAAACAAGGGTATCGAGATAAGCCTTACTACTCGTAACTTTGTACCGAAGAAAGAAGGTGGCTTCTCCTGGACTACCGACTTTAATTTGGCCCATAACCAGAACCGTCTTACTAAGTCATATAACGGTACTCAGGTCAATTTTGGCGAAATCTCTTGGATAGAAGGCCAGGATACAAAAACCTATTATATGGTACGTTGGGCCGGCGTAGACCCTTACGACGGCAGTCCTATGTGGTACGATGCCAACGGCAATATTACCAAGGTGTACGACAGTGTAAACGACCGTGTGCGCGGCAAGAGTGCCAACTGCACCGTTACAGGCGGTATGACCAATACGCTGAGCTATAAAGATTTCTCGCTGCGCTTCTTGCTTAACTATCAGTTTGGCGGATACGCTTATAGCAGTTTCGCCAGTATCATGAACTCTGACGGATATAATGTGCTTAGCTACAATCAGGCTATAGAGCAGCGTAACTACTGGCGCAATCCTGGCGATATAGCTGCTAATACCCGTCCTCAGGCCGGTGTGTCTACAGGCTCAGCCCGTACCTCTACCCGTTATCTGTACAAGAAAGATATGGTACGCTTGCAGAATGTAGTACTTACCTACCAGTTGCCCCGCACTCTGGTTAAGAACTGGCACCTCAACAATGCCTCTGTATCGCTTATTGCCGACAATCTGCTGGCTTATAGCCCCTACTCAGGTAGCGACCACAATTCATACAAGACACTTATGAGTGCATATCCTTTGGAGCGCACTTTCACCCTGTCACTCAATGTAGGATTATAAATCAGAATAACAATGAAGAAAACAGTAATATATGCCGTTTTGGCACTGGCCACATTACTCACCTCGTGCGACGGATTTCTTACCGTCGATGAGAAAGGAAAGGCCACCATACCGTCGTTCCTCTCCGACCCCCGCGGTCTGCGTGCCGGTCTGCTTGGAGCCTATACCAAGTATTATGCCAGTTATGACAACGAATTCCTAAAGTACCCCGAAGTGGCCGGAAACATGGTCTCGCTCAACCTCTCGGCAGGTTCTTCTATGCAAGACCAGTATAACTACGTACCCAATCCCGTATCGGCTACCACTTCTTATTATATTTGGTACCGTTTAGGTGAAGCTTTGGGTAATGTAAACAACATTATCAAGTATGCCCCCGATGTGGCTTCAGATTATCCTACTCAGAAAGAAACCGTAGACAATATCCAGGGACAGGCATATTTGTTGCGTGCCCTCTGTCACTTCGACCTCTGTCGTGTATATGCCCAACCGTATAACTATACGGCCGATGCCTCGCATCTGGGAGTACCCGTAGTAAACCGTCCGTTGGGTCCTAACGATGTACTTGGCCGTAGTACAGTGAAAGAAGTGTACGCCTTTATCTTGGACGACCTGGCAAAAGCCGCTTCTCTGCTTACCGATAGCCACGCCTCTGATGTACATTACGCCTCGCTGCAGGCCGTCAATGCCCTCTATTCGCGTGTATATCTGTACATGGAAGACTGGGACAAAGCCTTGAGTTATGCCCAGCAGGCCATCAATGGTGAAAGTCTGGCTCAAAGTGCCGATTATCTGGATATGTACGACAATCTTAATACCCGTGGCGAAGCCATCTTCCGCCTTAGTGGAGCCGATATTACCGGCAAGCAGAAAGACTTCTATGCCAGCGAGTGTTTGCCGGCCGATACCCTTGTATCGCTCTACGATGCCAGCGATGTGCGCCTACAGCTTGTCTGCAAAAACGGGGTAAAACAGTGTCTTAAATATACAGCCACTACTATCCCCGACAATCAGACCAAGCGCGAAGACCCTATCATATTCCGCCTCTCTGAGATGTATCTCAATGCAGCCGAAGCCGCTTGTCATGTTACTGGTGGAACCACTGTTGCCCGCCAATATATGCAGCAACTTCTCGAACGTAATGTAGGCACAGAGAAAGCCTCTCAGGTGCTCGCCGCCACAACCGATGACAACCTCTTGGCGCTGGTTCAGCGCGAGCGTGTTAAGGAACTTTGCTTCGAGGGCCACAATTTCTTCGACATCACCCGTTGGAAGCAAGATTTGGTACGCGAGTACACCACCAATTCTACTGTGCGTACACTCTCTTATCCCAACGACCTCTTTGTATTGCCTATCCCCCAATACGAACTCGACGCCAACGAGAACATGAAGCCTAACCCCACTGTAAACAAGTAGAAAGCAATGAAGAAAATCATAATAATGCTTCTGGCCATAATAACCCTGTGCGGTTGCCAGAAAGAAGAGTTTGAAGGTTTCGATGTACCTTTTGTCAAGGTAACAACCACTACCGGGGCCTCACAAACGGTGGTGTTGTCAAATGTCAACAACGTAAATACCTATATGGTATCTGTAAGCAGCAAGGCGCTCACCTCGGCTCTCGTTGTAGATTACCAGATAGTAGTGGGCGATGGTCTGCAAGAAGGGGTAGACTACCAGTTGGTTACTACCGGTAACCAGCTTACCTTTGAACCGGGTGTCTACGATATGCCTATACGTATAAAGTGGATGGCCCATACCGTAGACGAGACCAAAGACAATACCCTTACCATCCGTCTTACCGGTACTAACCAGAATATGCAATTGGGCGTACCTGGCCCCGATGGTCTTCAGAAACAACTTGTAATCGAAAAAAAGAACTGATATGAAACACTTGCTATATATAATGGCTTTGGCGGTAGCGGTTCTGTTGCCGTCGGCCTGCTCGGATAACAGCAATTATGTCTATAACGAAGTCGACGCCCCGTCGATGCTCAGCTTCGGTTTTTACAAGGCCGACAATCCCGGTGTGATAGGCTCTGACTATGTAGTAGAACTTACCGCCGACCAAACCAGCGGAGCCTCTACGCAGAATATAAGCGTAGCTCTGCCTCCTACGGTAGAGAAGACCAACCTTGTGGCACGCTTTACTACCAGCGACGGCACTACCGTCAAGGTAGGCTCTACAGAACAGGTAAGTCAGACTACGGCCAACGACTTTACACTGCCCGTAGACTATATACTTACCAAGGGCAACGTAAACCGCCGTGTAGAGGTAACGGTTACAAAGGCCTCGCTTAAGTGGGTGCAGACAGCCCAGGTAGAGGGACTCACTACCTATGGCGACCCAGTTCTCAAGATTAATCCCGTTGACCAAAAACCATATATTGGTTTCAAGGTACGTGCCGGCAATTCGGCCACATCTGCTAACCATAGCGCAGTACTTGTACTTGGCGACGATGGTCAGTGGACAGCCGTTGGTGGCGAAGGCTTCGGTCATACCGTCAACTCGTCTTATTTTGATTTCGATATAGCCCCCGATGGTACCCTCTATGTGGCCTATGCCGACCAGGAAGCTACTGTGCTCAAGAACGGAATGAGCGTGATGAAATACAACGGAAGCTCATGGGAGTTTGTAGGCACCGATGCCGGACTGCTCAAGGCCGTTTCTAACTATGTAGGGTTCTGCGCCATCGATGGCGAACTTGTGGGAGCCCAGGTAAACAACTCGGCCAAAGCCGACTATCCTAACCGTACCCTTGTTGTGTCTAACTACAAGAACGGAGCATGGAGTAGCCAGGTACCCGGCACACTTACCAATCAGGTATATATGGCCAATGTTGGTGGTGGCAAGGATGCTGCCTATGTAATAAGCATCAACCGCGGAGCCGTAAGCGGAGTAAACTATGGCTATAACGTGCTGCGCTATCAGAATGGCGAGTGGACGCCTATGATACTTAACTATCTTGAGCCCGGCAACACCACTAATAACATAGCTATGATAGGCGTTACTGTAGTGGACGATGGTACCCCGTATATATGGACCATGGACGATGCCAGCGGACAGTTGGGTGTGCGTGTGAAATATTACGACAGCACTCAGGATGCATGGCTTACCCTTGGAGGCAATATCCTTCCATTGGGCTTTACCCCCGACCGCCATACCGAAGTGGCCGTAGACGTAGCCCCTAATGGTACTCCCTATGTAGTGTACACCAATACCAACGACCAGGGTTTCCCCTACATGATGTATCTTGACCCCGATACCCGTCAGTGGGGTAACCCCTCTAAACTGGCCGATGTTGCAGCCACAGGACTTAACCTCAAGTTTACAACATCTGGTGTGGGCTATGTAACCTTTACCAATAGCAACAAGTTGTACACCTTACGTACCGAATGATTAAGTTTTTTCAAACCTTATTGATATTATTGCTCTCGGTGGTAGAGACTGCTGCACAGTCTACCGCCGGGGGCAAAGTGTTTATTGATGCCAACGGCAACGGCCGGTACGACCGTGGTGAGACTCTGCTTGCCGGTATTCCCGTATCAGATGGTTGCCGGGTGGTAACAACCGATGCCAAAGGTCGTTACCGTATACAAGTAGGCGAGGGAGGTAGTCTGTTTCCTATCTTGCCTTCTGGTTACACCATGAGTGGTGGTAGGTTGGTCAATAGCAACTTTATCGCTTCTGAGCGGATTACCCGCCATGACAACGATTTTGCACTCCGCGCAAAGCCTTCTAACCGCCAGTTCCGTCTTAACGTGTTGGGCGATATACAAGTGTCCAATGGTCAAGAACTGGAGTATGCTTCGCGCACCATTCTGCCCGAACTTATGGCCAAAGATAGTGCCGAGGTCAATCTCTTTATGGGCGACCTGGTAAACAATAATCTTTCGCTATACCCTTATTTGCGTAGTATGATAGAGGCGTTGCCTTCGCGGTCGTATACCGTGGTAGGCAATCACGACCGCGATGTTGATACCGTGCGCTGGCGGCAGACGGCAAGCTACTGTGCTCAGTTTGGGTCGCAAACATACGCCTTCAACGAGGGCGATGTGCATTTTATAGTGCTCAACAATGTCTATGGTAAGGGTCCTCGTGGTTACGAGGGGCGTGTTAGCGATAGTCAGTTGCAATTCGTTCATGCCGATCTGGAGCAGGTAGACCCATCGCGCCTGGTAGTGCTGGTTATGCATATACCCCTTGGCGTTACTCGTAACGCAGCCGACTTACTTTCCGCCTTGGATGGTCGCCCTGCATTGGTGCTTACAGCCCATCTACACCGTGTAATGCGCACTTTTCACCACAGTGGCGTGCGTGTAGTACCCGAACTTGGAGTGGGCGCTACCTGTGGATTTTGGTGGGTTGGCGAGCGCGATTGGCAGGGAGTTCCCATGGCTCTGCAGCAGGGCGGTACACCGCGCAATTATTTTGTGATTGATTTCAATGGTCCTCGTTACACATTTCGTTGCAAAGGGGTAGGTCTTGACGAGCGCCAGCAGATGACCATTCATATTACTGGTATAGATACCTTAGATGCCCATCTGCGCGACTTACACGATGTGGCTTCCCGTAAGGCGCTGTTTACTGTATGGGGCGGTTGCGATTCTACCCTTGTGCGCTGTCGTATAGACGGTGGCGAATGGGTATCTTGCTCCAAGACTGCCCTAATAGACCCAAATGCAGCCCGTGTGCGCGAATTAAACCTTATAAAGGGTTATCCTACGCCCTATAGTCGTCGCAACCCCGTACGCAGGCAGGAATCGCCCCAGATATGGACGCTCGCCCTTACCGAACAACAGTCACATGGGGCTCACGTTATCGAGGTTGAGGCCAGCGATGGTTATGGCTTCAGTGCTCATGCTTTGCGCCCCTACTGTTTTGTAGATACTGAGCATGCAATCCCCCCAAAAAAAGAATGAACTTGGTGGTGGTAATTTTTAGAACCACCCTCAATATAATTTGGTATTGGTCATCCCACAATAAAAACCTTGGTAAAGATTCATGCTTAGAGCGTGACTTTAGCCAAGGTTTTTGTTTTCTTGTGCCTTTTGCCAGGCGGCAAAGGTAAAAAACAGGGGCAAAGTTTTGTCTTTTGTGCCTTTTCAGCTAATTTTGTGGGTATAATAAGTGTACAGAACCATGACTCAAGAAGAGAAAACGCAAACCGAAGAGCGCATTGTAGAGGTGCTCAAGACGGTATACGACCCCGAAATACCCGTAGATATATGGAATCTCGGTATGATATACAAGATAGATCTGCATGACGACTATACTGTGGATATAGATATGACCTTCACTGCACCATCGTGCCCTGCGGCCGACTTTATACTGGAAGATGTGCGTACCAAGGTAGAAAGTCTCGATGGGGTAAAAAGTGCCAATGTAAATTTGGTGTTCGAACCAGCCTGGGACCAGAGCATGATGAGCGAAGAGGCAAGGGTAGAACTTGGATTTGATTAGAGTATTGCGCTTATGAAGAATGTATATTTCCTTTCCGATGCCCATTTGGGCTCGCTGGCTATTCCCCATGCACGTACACAGGAGCGGCGTTTGGTGCGTTTTCTTGACAGTATCAAGCATAAGGCTCTTGCCATCTATCTGCTGGGCGATATGTTCGATTTTTGGAACGAGTATCGTTATGTAGTACCCAAGGGATATACCCGGTTTTTGGGCAAACTATCTGAACTTACAGACAGTGGTGTGGAGATTCATTATTTTACCGGGAACCACGACTTGTGGACATATGGATACCTAGAAGAAGAGTGTGGCGTAAAGGTACACAAGTCGCCTATGACAACCGAAATCTACGACCGTGTGTTCTATCTCGCCCATGGCGACGGTTTGGGCGATTCTGACCCTAAATACCAATTCTTACGCCGTGTTTTCCATAGCCCTGTATGCCAGCATCTGCTCAATATGGTTCATCCGCGTTGGGGTATGTGGTTAGGGCTAAATTGGGCTAAACATAGCCGGCTTAAGCGTCTCGACGGCAAAGAACCGCCATATTTGGGTGAGGACCGCGAACATTTGGTATGCTATGCTAAAAAATATTTGGCCAGCCATAAAGACATAGACTACTTCATGTTTGGCCACCGTCATATAGAACTCGACTTAATGCTCTCACGTAAAACCCGTCTTATGATTTTGGGCGACTGGATATGGCAGTTTACCTATGCTGTTTTCGATGGAGATCATATGTTTCTTGAAACCTATGTTGAAGGCGAAAGCCAACCATAATATATACAAGCCATGAAGCCTTTGCCCTCTTACAGTCACTGTACAAACCACCTCTATGCTATTACAATAGTGGTTGCAGTGATTTTTGTTGTGGTTTCATGTCAACATCATACCCCATCTAGCCTATATAGGGTAGAGAAACGTATAGCAACTCATCCGGATTCTTTTTCAAATTATATTTCTGCAATATCTGAAGCACAGATTGACAGTGCCCAACAGGGCAACTTACATACCCCACATTGCTTGTTAACATTATGTTGTTGCAAGGCTGCCAGTGCGCTACAATCTGGCAAAGACGATTCTGTGCGCTATTGGTTTGTCAAGGCTGGTAATATAGTTTATAAATATTCCTTTTCCTCGCAGCCTGTTTCTATGTTGCAAAGGATAGATACCGTACAAATGCGTTCGTGTATGAATGAAATAAGCAGGGCGAAAGAAATGCTTGCACAGGCTTCTGCCTATTCAGATGTAGCCCATTATACTGGCAATCCTGCATTTGAAAACAAGTCAGACAGTCTTAAGCGAGTAGTAGTAAAAAATCTCTATTCCTTATATAAGGTATTACCCCATTATCCATGCAATGTTATGTATGGTAAATCTATTCCTCATAGATATGTTTTTATGGGCATATTGGGCTGTTTGTTATTAGCGTTGTTGTTATGGGAGCATAAAAAAAAGCGCAAAGCTTTGGATGACTGTCGGCTTGCAGCACATCAAGAATGTATAGACCAGCTAAATGCCACTATAAGGCTCAAGGAAAATGAAAACAAGAAATTACAAAAACGCATTCAGAATGACCAGCAAGAAAAGGCCTTGTCAATAGGCTATGGCAATATAATTTATGAGTCTGTTCGTACTGGCGGAACAATGAAGAATATATCTATAGAGGAAGAAAGGTGTTTTGTAGATTATTTTGCTTTCGCCTTTCCTTCTGTTTATCAGGAACTAACTGTTCCTTATTCGTCGCTCTCACTGCGCCATACAACCTATCTGATACTTTGTAATATGGGATTTTCTGATATAGATATAGGTCGCATATTATTTGTTCAACCCAGTACTTTGCGTAATTACCGTTTGAGAATAAAGCAGAAAAAGAAATCCGCCGTTACAAAATGATACGTTAAACTTTCTTAATAAAAAGTCGAAAATAAGGGCGGTTTTTGCAAGCAAAAGGGTGGTTGTTGAAATCGACGCGATTCTCGTGATGCTTATTTTTATCATAAAGTTATGGTTTAC
>CAVHVH010000021.1:0-21226 GCA_963639385.1 Oscillospiraceae bacterium | reverse complement strand
TTATAAATTGTAACCGTTAAACTTTCTTAATCAAAAGTCGAAATTAAGGGCGGTTTTTGCAAGCAAAAGGGTCGTTGGTGAAAACGACGCGATTCTCGTGATGCTTATTTTTATCATAAAGTTATGGTTTACGGAGCTAGAGTTATCCTTTACGCCGCTAATGATGGTCTTTAGGTTCTCAAAAATTATAGTTCGTTTGTCAAGATTTATAGTGAGAGTTATGTTAAAAGCCGTTAAATTTGCCAAATATTAGCATTTTGCGGTCAAAAATTAGGATTTTTGGCTCCATTCACCTCTGTTGATAACTTCAAAATAACCCCAAAATGGGCTATTTTTGGCCAAAACTTTGCGACTTTTTATCAGAAATAATGGGGCAAAAATCGCTGTTTCTATAACATTCGTTAACTATATTCGCGCATCATCTGTTAAATATTCTAAACACATTTTGAAAACTGCTTTCAATTTAAAACTTGCATTTAGAGTAATATTTTGGACTTTGCCCATACTGCAAAAAAGCCCGAAACCATGAACAGCACGGCTTCGGGCAATAAGGGTGTATACTGGTTAATGTATTTACTTTAGGGTCCGCTAATTTATAGAACCACCCGTTAATGTATCTACTTTACTATTACCTTTCTTGTAGTATTACCTACCTTAATTATATTTACGCCTTTCTGCAGGCTATCGATACGGCGACCGCTCATATCGTAATATTCGGCCGAGGCATCGTTAAGCCAATCTACCACTTTAGTAGTATCAATACCTGTAGTAGCTCCACCTATGCGTAGCATTGAGGCATACTGAGCCTCATCGGCCAGCAGATAGGCGCGATAGGCACTTACCTTGACACCCTTGTCGCCATAGTCGGCCACCTTATAGAATTTGTCGTTGGCTATAAAGTAACCATTGTCGCTTAGTATCTCGGTACCAAATGTACCTACCAAACGGTCGCCAGCGGTGGCATTGACAGGTGCCGTAACCACATCGGCCGTAGCAGAAGCTATGCTTATGCTTTGCTGGCTGTCGGTCTGCTTACATATCATTACTGGAGTTCCGGCAGCTATCACGCCGCTCTCAATCTGGCTGAGTGTAACGCAGTCTGTACCAACCTGCTGGAGAGTATAGAACTTACAGGTATTGCCTTCGGCCTCGGTATCTATGCTAAAAGGCAGACAGAGCGTACCCCACATATTGCTCATATCGCGACTGTAAGACGCTTGCTGGGCCTTGCAGTTTTCGCTGAGCGAGAAGGCTTTGTCGTCAGCAATGGGCAGACTAGCTATGGTAAGCGGGTTGCCCACAGCACCAAGAACATCGTTGCCATTGGTTCCTACGTTCAGGGTTAGATATCCCATTGTCCAGTTAGCCATACTGGCATCTGCATCATTTTCGTTATATGCCACAGCTCCTACAAGCGATGTACAACCCTTAAACATATAGCCTGAATTGGTAACACTGGTAGTAACAAACTTGTTGGATACAAGAATAGTGGTTAGCGATTCACTGTTTAAGAACATATCCTCCATATTCTTCACCTTAGAAGTATTGAAACTGGAGAGGTCTAACGATGCAAGCGAAGAACAATCGCCAAACATAGCCAAAAAGTTGGTTACATTCCCCGTATCAAAATGAGACAAGTCTATCGATGTAAGCGAAGAGCAATTGGCAAACATATACATCATTTCGGTTACCTCTGAAGTATTGAGATATTGCATTCCTTCGATACTCTTCAAGTTTTCCATATTATAGAACCATGAGTTACACAATGTGGGGCGCGCTTGGGCAAAACTTGGGTCTATAACCACCCGGGTAACCGTCTGCACAACAGCATCTTGCGCCCAGGATGAGCCCTTGTTACCTTGCTCCAAACCATAGTCGCCCACCTGATAGTCGGCACCATAATAGAAGGTCATAATATTGTCAGCAAATCGTACATAGGGACGCTCCAATAGAGTTAGATATCCCGTTGTCCAGTTAGCCATGCTGGCATCGTTGTCATTGTCATCGTCATATGCCACAGCACCTACAAGCGATGTACAATCTCCAAACATATAGTCTGAATTGGTAACACTTGTGGTAACAAACTTGTTAGACACCTGGATAGTGGTCAGCGCCGTACAGAAAGAGAACATGTCCTCCATATTCTCCACCTGAGCGGTATTAAAACTTGAGAGGTTAAGGGTAGTAAGGTTGGTACATTCAAAGAACATATGCGACATATTGGTTACCTTAGTTGTATTGAACTTTGACAAATCTATCGAGGCAAGCGAAGAGCAATTTGCAAACATATACGACATATCGGTTACCTTAGCTGTATTGAACTTTGAGAGATTGAGCGTAGTAAGCTTTTCACAGGCACTGAACATGTACGACATATCGGTAACATTGCTGGTATTAAACCATGACAAATCAAGCGAGGTAAGCGCAGCGCAGCCGTCGAACATATCCGACATATTTGTAACCTTGTCTGTACCAAAGCTACCCAAGGTGAGTTGGGCAAGGCTGGAACAACCAGCAAACATATACGACATGTTTTCTACCTTATCATTATAGAATTTGGAGAGATCGAGCGTTGTAAGACTTTCACAATTACGAAACATATTGCTCATGTCTGTTACATTGGTGGTGCGGAAAGCCGATAAATCGAGCGTTGCAAGACTTGTACAATTGCGGAACATTTCACTCATGTCTGTTACCTTGATAGTGTTAAAAGCCGACAATTTGAGCGTTGTAAGATTTTCACAATTGCGGAACATGTTGCTCATGTCTGTTACCTTGGCGGTATTGAAATTCGACAAATCGAGCGTGGTAAGGCTTGTACAGTTGATAAACATATTACGCATATCATCTACATTCTCCGTATTAAAGCTTGAAAGATTAAGTGACTTGAGATTAGAACATTCATTGAACATTCCATAGATAGACCGTGCGTTTGCAGTATTGAATTTCGAAAGGTCGAGCTCGGTAAGACTTCTGCAATCATAGAACATACCTGCCATTTCAATAACCGAACTGGTATTGAAAGACGACAGGTCGAGCGACTTGAGATTAGAACATCCACTGAACATATCAATCATGGTAGTAACTGCAGAGGTATTAAAGCCCGAGAGATTGAGTTCGGTAAGTTTCTCACAACCTCCAAACATATTGGTCATATTGGTAACTGCAGAGGTATTGAGAGACGATAGGTCGAGTGACTCAAGCGATTTACAGTTAGCAAACATCTCTGCCATATTGGTAACATCAGAGGTATTAAGGTTACTAATATTCTTTATCGATGTAAGACGGTCCATATAGTAAAACCATTGATAGCAAGTGGTAGGACGGGCTGTGCTAAAACTGCTATCAAAGATTACCGTGGTGATAGCCTTGCTATCGGTAAGCCATTGGGGGGCAGAGGTATCGCTATTCAGACTATAATCGCCGTCGGCCATATTCCCATCGTTATAGAACGTAAGCGAAGTTCCATCGGTACTCAACCGGGCATAGGCCTGGTTATCGGCCCACAAGCTAACGGGCAAAGCCAGCAATAACAGCGCTAAAAGCGCATATCGGCACATAGCGAGGGTGGGCATAATTCTTTTTCTCTTCATATTAATACGAAAACTTTTTAATTCGTTGTTTGTTATTAAGTTGCAAAGTTAACGAGAAATATTTGTTTTTTTTACCGCTACGACAAAAAAATCGAGTAAACAGTGTTGATTATCTGCAATTTACCTTTACCTTTGCATCATAATAATCAATACAACCACAAACGCCAACTATACCAACATGAAAAAAACTAAACTTTATGCAGCTCTGCTGGCCATAGCAGTACTTACATCGTGCCACGAAAACAATGGAGGCAGTACTATCACCCCACATATATCAGGCTATGTGGTAGAGATCAACGGATACGGACAACCAGTTCCCAACTTTACGCCCGAAGAGATGAAACAAGCCGGTTTTGAATATACCGACTTGATGAATATTACAATAGGCAACGAGACTGTGATAGACAGCATACCGTTTCTTACATCGTATAACGAAACGGGATTTCTTGACCCCACCTTTGTAGACTACAACGCCAAGGGAACCGACTACGGATTCGGCCTACTCGGCGGCAACTTCAGCAGGATTATAGGCGGAAAGACGGGCGACCAAATAACCATGACTTTGGCCAAGAAAGACGGCTACAAGGATATGTACGAAATACTGAAATCGGTATACCCCGATGAACGCCGAAGCGGAGAAACGGCCGAAGAGTATGCCAACTTTCGTATGATAAACACCTCGGGCATAGCCGATGGAATAATATACCGCTCGAGCAACCCACTAAACTGTACAAGTAATCCTGGAAGATATAGAGTAGTAGACAGTTTGGCTCAAGAGAAAGGTATAAAAACAGAGATAGACCTGGCTGACACGGAGGCTTCGATAGAGAAATACATGGCCACTGAAGGATATGCCTCAACCTACTGTCCGCAGTTGTATAGAGAGGGCAATGTACTTCCTTGTGGTCTCTCGGCCGACTTCTTTGGCGAAGACTTCAAGAAAAAGGTAGGCGATGCTATAAAGTTCATGATTGCCCACGAACCACCCTACCTTATCCACTGTAACGAGGGAAAAGACCGTTGCGGATTTGTTTCACTGATTTTAGAAGCATTGGCCGGAGCCGATATAGAAGAAATACGTAACGACTATATGGTAACCATGCTGAATTTCTACAAGATAAGTTACGGAGACACATCGTACAATCTGCGCCAGAAAATATCTGTAGACCGTATGATATGGACGCTTTGCCACGAAAATACACTGCAAAGCTTTACATTGACAGACCGTAACAATTTCAGTCTTTTAGGTTTCAGCGCAACCAACTTGCAGGCCGCAGCAAAAAGATACCTAAAAGCCGGCGGTGTTACCAACGAAGAGTGTAATACCCTAATAAAAATTCTTGGCGGACAACAATAACGCCGCAGCTACACCCTAACTGCGGCTTATCTGCAATCCCTTTTCGCTAAGCGACATCTCTACAAAGCGGGCATTGGCATTAAGACGGTTCTCTCGCAAGATCTGCTTGATACGGGCTGCTGCCTCAGGGTCTTTAGCCACCATATAGAGGTAACCGCCGCCACCAGCACCTGGCAACTTATACCCCAAACACAAATCATCGACAAGCGAAGTAAGGCGAGCCACCTCAGCTGGATTAGTTCCTGCATCGAGCAACTGGTTCTGTTGCCACGTTTTCCGCACCAAACGTCCCATATCTTCGAAACGCTCTAACTGTATGGCCTCGAACATATCAATGGCGTGCTGTTTCATCTCGCGGAGCAACGCCAACTCATCATGATGGTTAAGGAACATACGGCGCACAATCTCGGCCAATATCTTCTTGGCAGTACGCGTAATGCCAGTGTAATAAAGTAGATGACAGGCACGATATTCGGGCTGGGTATAAAGCGAAGAGGGCAACCACCGCACCACTGGGTTTTGGTCGAATCCCTTTCCGGTCTGCAACAGTTTGATGCCCTGCAACAATCCGCCAAACTGGTCTTGCCATCCGCCTCCGGTAGTAAGCAACTGTTCAAGTACCAATGTACGCTGCCCTATCTCGTTACGGTCCCACAGGAGTCCGCAGAAATCATTAACAGCACCTAACACTGTAGAAGCCAGCAAGCTACTTGTACCCAAGCCAGAACCAGCAGGTATGGCCGAAAGCAGAGTAACCTCTATACCACAACCAAACGACTGTAACTGCTGGGAAAGCGACTGGTAACACTCGGCAGAATATTCGGGCAGAAATCCTGCCAATGCCAATGCGGCCTTAGGTATAGAGAACGGACTTCCTACATGATGGAAATCGCGCAGTTCTTCATAAGTAGTTATTGTTTCAGAAGCTCCAAGGTCGATACTGCGAAGAATAATATGATATTCGCGACAAGGCTTGACGTAGGCCTGAAGCGGAGGCTGACCATTAAGCTCGACGGCAAGATTGACTACGTTGCCTCCCTCCATAAGACAGAAAGGAGGAGTATCTGTCCATCCACCAGCAACATCGATACGAACCGGGCTACGTCCCCATACTATTTGGTCAGAATAGACCGAGAGCCGGGGTTGCTGTTTCTCGGCCAATACCGTCTGCGTAAGACCATCGCGCAACAAGCTAAAGGCAGTACGCTCACACTCGGAACCATCATTACCATTAAGCCGCTGCAACTCTGAACGGAACATAGCATCATGGATACGGGTAAGCAGAGGTTCGTTATCCGGTAAAGGTGTAGGTTCGGCTATATGGTTGGCCGCGAATTCGTGGGCGGCATCATCAAGGTCTATCTGGTAGAATACACTATGGGCATAATTGTGCGAAAGGAACGACCAATTCTGTGCCCGATACTCGCGGCGCTGCTCTACCAATCGTCGCAGGTTAGCCTGGGCAGAAATTTCATCGGCACTCAGCTTGCGAGAACTATTCCAAAGCATGCGCCCGCCCTGTTGCCAAGGCTCGTTAAGCATCCATCTGAGCACCAGCCCGGCATCGTTCATATTGTCTACCAATGGAAATATGCGGGCCGATTGCAAGTCTTCCTTGCCGTCAACGGCCATGGCATCAATACTGCGTTCCTCGGCCCAAAGTGTAAACGGCCGTCCTATAAACTGGGTTTTGCCATCGGTAATGTTACCGCGGAACATATCGTTGAAACCATAAGGGCGCACCGCATATTGGTTTTCGCCAATAGGAACAACATCTACGCACTGTCCTGCAAGCAGTTCTATCTCCCAGCGGTTACGGGGTACTCCGGTGATAATGTTTTCGTGGGCTATCTTCCATCTTGCACTCACGCAGCTATTCTCTATCCAAAGATTTTGGTTATCCTCTGCTATCTTTATCTCTACCTCTGAATTTTGAGTAAACATAGATGGATGAGGCTTGAGCGAATGATGCATTATCTCGCGTTGGTCGTTGACAAGATTTTGGATATCAAGCATGGAAGAAACTATCTCATGCGAAGTTCCAAAATGGTAAAATTCGCCTCCTGGAAGGGGAAGAATGGCCACCTTAAGCGCATTAACTTCAGGGTCGGAGGTTGTAGGGTCGGTGCCGAGACAACAACCGAACTCGCCGTACATATCGTAGTTGGTTACTTCGCCATTGCGCATAGAACGGTTCATAAGCACCTTGACCGCACGGTCAGAAAGCAACCACACGCCTATATCGGTAAGATAGAAATTCTCTTTCTGCAATTGCCCCAGTGTTTGCATAGAAGGTTTCTGGAGCATACATTTAAGTTCTGCCGGTGTCTGCCGCGAAGAGACGAATACGCCATGGTCTTTGGCTATTTCAGGACCGAGCCACAAACCATAACATACCACATCGACATCGGGTATAGGTTGCAGCGCCTGGGTAGAACGGATATACACATCGCCACTCACTATCATGGTATGGAGCGACTGTGGAGCCTGGTCCATAATACGCTGATAGAGGGGAACTTGCAGCGAGAGTAAGTCTTGCGACAACCGTTGTCCCCTCTCCCATCTGAATACGGGAACGGGAGTGAGTATCTTGCCCGAAGGAGCATATGACGGCAGACGCCGACTCTGTCCTCCGGCATGCAGAAGCAACCGTCTGTCAGAAGCTAACCATTCATCAAAGCTACGACCTTCGCCGTGAGCCTCATAACAAGCCTTAAGCAACCAGGCAGTACCTCCGCCCGAGCCGAGTTTACAACCTACGGGGTCGTTAGTACAGAACCATTCGTTGGTCGACAATCCGGTTATATCATGAAAGCACCCTACAAGATTGGGGGGCAGTGACAGTAGTTTCTTCATTACTTACTTATCTGTTTTTTGTTTCTCCTACGGATGGTATCATAGACTCCACCCACTACGATGAGCAATAACACCACGTAGGTTATATAGGCTATAGTCTCTGTAGTATCAACGCTCTTGGGGAAAAAGGCAAGTTGCACTTGATGTTTGCCCGCCGGCATTTGGAGTGCGCGCAATATATAATTGACCCGTCCCAGTTCGGCAGGTTTACCATCAATAGTAGCTGTCCAACCGGGATAGTAAACCTCTGAGAACACCAATACGCCACCCTTACTAGAATTAACATCATAGGTCAACTGATTGGGCTCATAAGCCACGAGGGTAGCAGTAGACTTACCATCTTGCTCTACGGCGCTACCCAGCACAGCAGAGAAACGCTTATCGGCCACGGCCTCGTGGCGCAGGTCTATCTGCCCTACTCTATCTATCTCTTGATTGGCGTTATCGGCAAATGTAAGTCTGTCAACAAACCATGCGTTTCCGTATGCGTAAGGATTGAGCAAGGGAACGGTCTGCCCGTCTTGCAGAGGCACAATGATATACTTAGCATTGAGCATATTGAGCACAGGGAAGAGCGAATCGCCATTTACGCGTGTCATATCGCCATTGCTTTCGGCTACGGCTTTCATAATGCGCGACATCTGCGGATTGATGTAGGCTTCTATCATCTCTTGATACCGTCTGAGTTTGGCGGCATGGTATCCACCAATGCTCTTGTGGTAATACGAAGTCTCGTTCTCGTTGAATGTATTGGTGGCCAGATTGAGCACACGATAGTCAAGACTCTTGTCTTTTAGTATTTGCTGGTCGGTATGACTCATGGGTTGAGGTGCTTCGCGCACGCTCTTTTCTACAAACATATCGTCATTAAGATACCGCTTATTAACCTGCCACATGTCTACCAAGCAGAGCACGCCCACTGCCGCTATCATATATGTAGACTTAAGTTTACCAAAGCGGTAGAGTAACAACAGTACTGCTCCAATGGTGATTATCCAGAACGAGCGCCAACAGTCTGCCGTCATCACGGCTTGACGCATATCTGTAAGATTGGATATCAGAGCCTGACGATATTCTGCTGGTATCTGGTTAAGAGCTACACGCTCTGAAGAAGAGACAAAATCGGTAAAGAATGTACCTGGCATCAAGGCAAAGAGTAATGCCACACCTGCTGTAAGGGCAAAGCTTACATATAGCCAACGCATATTGCGGACAAGTACAGAAGGTTCTTCTACTATACGGCGCAGAGCCATCATAGCTAACAGAGGTATGGTAAATTCGGCTATTACCAGTATAGAAGCCACAGTACGGAATTTGGCATAGAGAGGTATGTTATCCAAGAAGAAATCGGTAAACGGCATAAAGTTCCTTCCCCACGACAACAACACTGAAAGTATGGTAGCAGCCAACAGGGCCCACTTCATAGGACCTTTGACAATAAACAATCCTAACACAAAAAGCATCAGTACGAATGCACCTACATATACCGGACCGCTAGTTCCGGGCTGCTCGCCCCAATATTGTCCTATCTGCTGATACACGGGGTAGAACTGTGGGTCGGCCTTTTCCATAGCCGTCTTGCTGGCTGCCAATGGAACTGAAGCACCGCCCTTGATATTAGGAACAAGCAGTGTCCATGTTTCGTCTATACCATAGCTCCACTGGGTAATATAGTCGCGATCGAGGCCACTATTGGTCTGGTTGGCTGAATTCTTTTTAACCAGTTCGCTTTTACCGCGCATACTTTCCTGACCATATTGCCAAGTATGATACAGATTGCTAAGATTGATACTAACTCCAAGCATGGCTCCTATAAAACAAGCCACCGTTGCCTTGACGAAACGATCCATCCTCTTCTCGCGAATGGCCTCGGCCAGGAATGCCAGTACCATAAAGATAATAATGAACAAGTAGTAATAGGTCATTTGTACATGGTTGGCTTTCACCTCGAAAGCTGTAAAGACAGCCGTAAGCAGAAGTCCACCTAAATAGCGCCCGCGATAAGCCATAACCACTCCGGCTATCATTGGAGGTAAATAGGCCAACGCCATAACCTTCCAAATATGGCCTGCGGCTATGATAATAAAGAAATACGAAGAGAACGCCCAAATAATAGAACCCAATATAGCCAATTCTTTTCTAAAATCGAAAGCGCGCAAGAGAATATAAAATCCCAACAAATATGCAAATACATACCAAACATTCTCTGGTAACCACAAATGATAGGCATCCATTACCTTTTGTAACCCATTGGTACTAGAATACGATGGAGCGGTCTGATAGGTAGGCATTCCGCTGAAGGTGGCGTTGGTCCAACGCGAAACTTTACCCGTGCGGGCATGATATTCGGCCTGCTCTTGACCTGCTCCGCGACCGGCCGACGAATCGTGGCGGTAGAGTATTCGCCCGTCTAAATCGGCTGGCATAAAATAAACAAACGCAATCAGCGCAAATATAACCACCGCGGCCACATCGGCCCAACACTTTTTCAGAGTTTCCATTGTCCTTGTAATATTATTCTTGGGATATTCGTACAATAATTTATAAATATAAAGGGACAGTAGTGATATAAATAGCTAATTTATAGAGCCCTCCATATATGAAATGCCTTGCAAAGTTAGTGCAAATATAAAGAAACTCCAAATAAAGAAACTCCAAATAAAGAAACATCAAATAAATAAGTATTTTACAGATACTACTCTGCAAGGTGGCCAGGCCCTATAAATCTTATTCTTAGACGAATGAAAAAAGGCACAAAATGCGCTCTCCGTGTATTGAAGCATCGCCTTGAAGACAAAATCTATGATGTTAAGGATATTTAACCGTCGGCACAAACGGGGTCTTGGCTTATTGGCGTAATTTTGTAATTTAATAGAAAATATAAAAAACATGAAAATAGGAATTATTGTAGCCATGGACAAGGAGTTTTCCCAACTGGTAAAGCTCCTTGACAACGCAACGAGCGAACAGCGCAACCATAAAAACTTTGTTACAGGCTGCATGGGAGAGCACACTATCGTAATACAACAATGCGGCATAGGTAAGGTAAACTCTACCATTGGTGCCGTAGAGATGATTGACCTGTATAGTCCTGACCTGGTAATATCTACAGGAGTAGCTGGTGGAGCCGATCCCACCCTTGAAGTACAGAACGTTGTGATTGGTACTGAATATACCTATCACGATGCCTACTGTGGCGAGGCCAATGCTTACGGACAGTTACAAGGCATGCCGGCACGGTACAAGGCTGCATCATGTGTAACCGATGCCATAGAAAAGACAGTGAAAGAAAGCAATGTAACCATACGCAAGGGACTCATTGTAAGTGGCGATTGGTTTGTAGATAGCCGAGAAAAGATGAGCGGGATAATGGAAAATTTTCCCGAAGCACAAGCCGTAGACATGGAGAGTTGCAGCATAGCCCAAACATGTTATGTATATGGTGTTCCGTTTGTATCAATGCGTATTATCAGCGACGTTCCTCTGCGCGACACCAAGGCTGCCATGTATTTCGATTTCTGGGACAGACTGGCCGACAAATCGTTTGACGTAACACGCCTTTTCCTAAAAAACATAAGGGCGGTTCTATAAATTAGCTTTGTCAGATTTGCATACGAAAGATGACAAAACGCAATTTTCCAACAAAGAATGAACTTGACGGTGGTAATTTTTAGAACCATCCATAAACTAAATGCTAACTATAAAAAATAGAAATATGGAAAAAATACCCAGCTTCACAATAGACCACGAACGCCTATTGCGCGGCATATATGTAAGTAGAAAAGACACGGTAGGTGGAGATACTGTAACCACCTTTGACATACGTATGAAAGAACCTAACCGTGAACCAGCCCTGCACATAGGCGCCCTGCATACCATAGAGCATTTGGCAGCAACCTATCTGCGCAATGATGCTGAGTGGCGCGACCGCATTATATACTGGGGACCCATGGGATGTCTCACCGGATGTTATCTACTGTTGCGCGGTGACTTGCAGAGTCGCGACATAGTAAATCTTATGCAACGTACTTTCGAATTTGTTGCTTCGTTTGAGGGCGACATTCCCGGTGCAGCGCCATGCGACTGCGGCAATTATCTACTGCACGACCTGCCTATGGCACGGTGGGAAGCAAGAAAGTTTGTAGATGAAATTCTATCTGATATCAAACCACAAAATATGGAATATCCTGAAAAATAAGGAAACACTGGCAAGCTACGCCACTTTATCATAAAAGGCTTCGGTAATTACCGAAGCCTTTTATGATTGTTTATATTTCTATATCCAATTCTACCGGACAATGGTCACTACCCATTATCTGAGTGTGTATTTTGGCCTCTGATACTTGCGGCAACAAGCGATCTGACACCAAGAAATAGTCTATACGCCACCCTGTATTCTTTTCGCGGGCATGAAAGCGGTAAGACCACCAACTATAAGTAGTCTCGTTAGGATAAAGACTACGGAAAGTATCGGTAAAACCATCATTGAGAAGTCTAGTCATAGCCTGACGCTCATCATCGGTAAATCCGGCATTGTTATGATTGGTTTTGGGGTTCTTCAAGTCTATCTCCTGATGGGCTACATTCATATCTCCACACACAATAACAGGCTTTTTTTGGTCTAGTTTATGAAGATAAGACTGGAAATCTCGTTCCCAACACATGCGGTAGTCTAAGCGGCGCAACCCATCCTGTGAATTGGGCGTATAGACCGTAACAAGATAGAAATCGGGCATCTCAAGGGTAATTACACGTCCCTCATGGTCGTGCTCGTCAATTCCTATTCCATTGATTACATTCTGCGGTGTGTGCTTTGTATATATAGCCGTTCCTGAATAGCCTTTCTTATCGGCATAATTCCAGTACGAATGGTAACCTTCAAACTGTAGATCCAACTGGCCTGCTTGCATCTTTGTTTCCTGCAAACAAAAAAAATCGGCATCTAACTGGCCAAAAATTTCTCCGAAACCTTTTCCCACACAGGCACGAAGTCCGTTAACGTTCCATGAAACAAGTCGTATCATCGTATAATATATATAAGGGTGGTTCTTTAGAAACTCCGGTTCTCTCCGCGTAGCAGATTCATAAATTCCTCACGCGTCTTAGCCTGGTTAAAAGCACCACTAAAGTCGCTCGTTGTAGTGATAGAGTTTTGTTTCTCTACTCCTCTCATCTGCATACACATGTGTTTGGCCTCTACCACAACCATTACCCCAAGTGGATGAAGTGTCTCGTCTATACAGTCCTTTATCTGCTGCGTGAGCCGCTCTTGCACCTGCAAACGATGTGAGAAGATATCTACCACGCGGGCTATCTTGCTAAGACCGGTAATGTATCCGTTAGGAATATAAGCCACATGAGCCTTGCCATAGAAGGGCAGCATGTGATGCTCGCACATGGAGAAGAAATCTATATCCTTGACTATCACCATCTGGCTATATTCCTCGCGAAAAAGTGCATCGGTGAGTACTTTCTTTGGATCTTGTCCATAACCCCGTGTAAGTACTTGCATAGCTTTTGCTACACGCATAGGTGTCTTTTGAAGTCCTTCACGCTCGGGATCTTCACCCAAAAGGGCAAGAATATCATGATAATGACTGGCCAGTTCGTCAAGTCCTGGCCTGTATTCTGGTTCTATTGTCATTGTAATGTCTGTATATTGGGTATCAATACTGAACTGTAATTTTCCCTTTTACCACAGTAGCCGACTTATACCCCATCTTATGTAGTTGGCCGAGCATCCACGCTGCTTCTTCATAACTACGGTAGTTGCCTACCCTGCAAATCCATCGGGGCGAATAGAAGTGTACATACACGGGTTGGTCGGGGAATTTTATCTTGATAGCATTACGAATCCGTTCTGCTTCAAGACGGTCTTTGCGGGTATTTCCGCCTGCGTAAGCCTGAACTCTATATCCCGTAATCTTGTAGCCGCTACGCATAACCTTCTTACGCATATCAACAACGGGTATATCCTCTTCGTTATCATTAGTCGTTGATGTGGATGGTGTATGTTCTGCTTCCTTGCGAGTTGTTACTCCATGAGTTGTTTCGGTTTTATGCCCGTTCTGGAGCGTGTTGGCCGGTTTGCGGTTATTGTCGGGCAATGTTGGGGTGTTCTTATTTTGTTGTTTGACATCGGCTGGCGTCGACTGGGCGTTGCCGTTGACAAGTTTGTCTATCTCTTCACTCTGAGTAACGGTAACAGTACCCTTCCCCGCTTCGGTCTTGCGGATATGCTGCATAAAGTTCTGTGCCCGGGCAGATGTAAACGCGCCCGCAACGACAACGAGAATGATAGCAAGTAGTCTACTCATTTATAGAAAAGATTAAGTAAAAAGGGCATCTGCCTCCGCTATTTGTAAGCAGCGAAGAACAGATGTCCAAATAGTTATTACAATATTATTTCTTCCAAGCATCAATGATACCCTTGAAATCGGCAGCCTTCAGCGATGCACCGCCAATAAGACCTCCGTCGATATCAGGTTTAGCAAAGAGCTCGGGAGCGTTAGAAGCCTTGCAGCTACCACCATAGAGGATTGAAGTCTCGTCGGCTACTTCTTTTCCGTACTTCTCGGCTACGATAGAACGGATGTAGGCCAACATTTCCTGAGCCTGGTCAGATGTAGCGGTCTTGCCTGTACCGATAGCCCAAATGGGTTCGTAAGCCAAGATAATGCTCTTCCACTCTTCTGCAGTAAGGTTGAATACAGAGCCGTCAAGTTCGGCCTTAACCACTTCGTTCTGACGTTCTGCTTCGCGCTCTTCAAGAGTTTCTCCACAGCAGAAGATAACCTTCAGACCATTAGCCAAAGCCAATTTCACTTTCTCTTTAAGAATTTCGGCTGTCTCGCCATAATACTGGCGACGCTCTGAGTGACCAAGTATTACGTACTGAGCTCCGGTAGACTTAACCATTGCAGCCGAAACTTCACCGGTATATGCGCCTTTCTCCTTGTCTGCGCAGTTTTCAGCGCCCAAACCTACTACGTTGGCATCCAGTACCTGTGCTACGCTTGCCAGATGTACAAATGGAGTACAGATTACCACGTCACAGTTAGGTTTGTCTTGTGCCAAAGCTTCGTTAATCTCTTTTGCGAGAGCCACGCCCTCCTGCAGGTTCAGGTTCATTTTCCAGTTGCCTGCAACGATTTTCTTTCTCATTGTCTTTTTTGTTTTATTTAAGTTAATGTGTATTGCTTCCTTTTCTTTATTTTTTATCCATCGAGTCCAAGCCCACAAGCGATCGGCAACAACAAGCAGTGCCAACGGTAACACGAACCACAGAAGTACCGAAGCTATCTTACTGGGTACACTGTCTACACTCATCTGTCCTATCTCCAATTGGGCAAGGGGTGCCGTAAGTTCTTCTGACTTGGGCAGACTGTTGTGGCTCCACTTATTTATCACAACCCCATCACGAAGCAACAACAACCCAGGATTGCTGCGGATGATGGTTTTAAGGGTGGTCTCGTCACTGGTACAGAAAGGGTATTCTGCTCCGGTAATATCTCGCCAATGGTTTATGGCATCTTCGCCGCTCGCCGTAATACAATAGAAAGGTATCTTCTGTGCCACACAGTATTCGTAAAGCTGGTCTATATCGCCAAAATTGGCATCGTCAGCATTCTCAAGATGCGGCGAGACCAGCAGAAAGGTGTACCCTTTATCGTTAAGTATCTGCCAAGTTATATCATCACCGGTGGCATTATCCTGTATGGAAAAGTCATGAATTGGTGGCACATAACCTTTTTCCACCAGTACGCTCTTGCGGTCTACGAATGTCCATGTAGAGTCAGGGTAATTATCGAGCGTAAATTCACGACGCTCACCATTTTTCTCCATCACAAATGTATTTTCGTAGCGTGGTGTCTTTGCCCCCTTAGGTATCTCCATTCCCTTACGGATATTGGCCCCTATATGATAAGGACGGAAGTCGAAGCGCGGCAATAGGTAGAGACTGTATATGCTGGTGGCGATGATGTATATCACCGTAAAATTGATAACTATCCATTGATTACTCTTCGACACGAAGCGGAACATACGCTCATACCCACGCCATACCACTACGGCACATACTGTAAGTACCACGTTCTTGAGCAGTGTCTGCACATTGGTAAGGGTTACCGCATCACCAAAACATCCACAATCGCTTACAGGATTGGCCACTGCTATCCATACCGTAAAGAGGGTCATTACCCCCATCAGCGCTACCATAACCCGGGTGGTAAAACGCCGGCGCACGGCAAAGAGGATAAATATGCCCAACGAGAATTCGAGGGCAGCCAGTAGCATCGATGAGACAAGTGTAAGCCAGTTTGGTACCAGGTCGCCTATCTGCAAAGCTGTAAGATAATCGCGAATCTTGTATTGAGTACCCAGCGGATCTATGGCCTTGACATATCCTGAGAAGATGAATGTCAAAGCCAATACGGCCCGACACACGTTGGTTACTATAGTCTTAAGCTTGTTCACCCTCTTTCAGTTTGATGGCTCCAAACACGGCATAGTTTACCACATCCATGTAGTTGGCATCTATACCCTCTGACACCAACACCTGGCCATGCAGGTCTTCTATCTCTTTTATCCGCTCTATTTTTGTAAGAATAAGGTCTGTGTAGCTACTTACACGCATTGAGCGCCACGCCTCGTCATAGTCGTGGTTCTTACGTATCATAAGTTGTAGGGCATCGGCAGCATAGCAGTCGTAAAGTTCCAAAGCCTCATCCGGAGTAATGTCTACACTATCTGCAAATCCGCGGTCGAGCTGTATAAGACCTATGATACCATAATTAATAAGGGCTATAAATTCGGGACGAATACCCTCGCCCACAAGTGATTCTTTTTTTATCTCAAGCGAGCGTATTCGTTTGGCCTTGATATACAGCTGGTCGGTAAGCGACGATGGGCGAAGTATGCGCCATGAAGCTCCGTAGTCGTGGAGTTTCTTTTCAAAAAGCGAGCGGCACTCGTTTATAATATCCCTAAACTGGTCTTCTGTATTTGTTGCCATATAATTTTATTGGTGGATATTAAATTACCACCTTAAGTTTGCACCTTTATAAGAGGCTACATTTTGACTTTTTTGGCTTCTTTTCTGCTCAAAGCCAATTTATAGCATACCTTTTTATAAGGTGGTACAAAGTTACTTATTTATCAACAAACGGCAAAACTTTGTCCGTACGTTTTGCCGGCATGCCAGTTATTTTTCCTTTTGGCGATGGTGTATTACACGCACCGTACCCACCAATACGTCGTAACGTACCTGAAGCGAGTCGCGTCGCACGCCTATCCTATTGCGGTCGGCAATGGTGGTAGCTGCATTCATCTCGGCTATAGTAGCCTGCAGAGCCGAATCCGTACGACCTATATCTTCCTGGGCTAAGCGTAGCGATGCATTCTGCCATACCACAAGAGCCTTTCGGCGAGCCTCAACCTCGCGTGGATAGCGCTGACGTAACGATGTTATCGAGTCAAGCGTTTCCTGATAATGTCCATCGGCATAAAGTTGCTCTATTTGGGCCATAAGTTGCGCAGCCCCATCTTTCTCTGAACGACCGCACGACACCAGTACTACTGCCAATACCCCTGCGATACATAATAACATCTTTGTTTTCATATGTGCAAACTTACATATTTTTTCCGACTTTAGAGACTGATTTGATTAAAAATAAACACCGCAGAGAGCATCATCCTAGATGCAATTTCCCACATACTCGCGCCAGGTATGTACCAATTGGGTACTGTCAACGGTTATCCCGAACTCATCGCCCTGCACCATAACATAAGGGTTAATGTAATAATCAGTCCGCAGCTTCTCTCCGTCTGCATCGTAGTTATAATCCATATGACTACCGTCAAGGTAGTCTATACGCCGGGGCAGATTCTGCTGGTCGTAACTGATGCGGGTAATCAGCCTGTCAGCATCGCTTACCATATTGCCGTTGGCGTCGTATGTGCATTCTATACCTTGGTCGGTCCAGTCGGCATAACACATCGCCCCCTTGTATGCCGGCCGCTCTTCGGCCTGGTTGGTAACCTTGGTAAGTAAGTTGCCGTTGTACTCATAGGTAAGGTCGTCTATCACCCCATACACGCTATCGTAGAGTCTTCCGCCACGGCGCAGGGCGAGGATGTTACCTTGCAGATCGTAGGCATACTCCGTAGAGTAACGATCTGACGGACTACTCCCCTCCTGGTAGTCGGCATTTGTCAGACGGTTTATGCCGTCGTAGGTGTATCGGTATCCCCGAAGCGAGTCGCCCAACACCTGCCAATCCATGGCCGATATGTTGCCACCGTACTGCGGTGTGCCGTCCTCTGAAGCTTCGCCATAATACAAATGCTGACGGAAGAGTGGACAGACAGTAGTCTTAATATGTGAACGCACATCATAACTATAATGGGCCGTGAGCATTCCGTTGCCCTCGCGCTTGTTCTCTGAGACACGCCCCAAGGCGTCATAGAACATTGTCTTGGCACAACAGTGTCGGTAGGCAACAACGGATATGGCGGGCTATGGGTATGCGGTACATAGAGGACTATTTGTGTAGGTTATTCTATAAGGAATTTCTCGGCATAGCGATGGCCGGCGACAATGATATTGAGTATATATTGACCGGGGAGCATGGATTGGCAGTTTATCTGTTGGCTTGCAGTTATACCGCGTTGGATATCAGCATTATACTTTTGGTAGATTATACCGAAAGCATCTGACAAGACAAACTCTACATGCCCGTCATTGGCTAATGTATAAGAAACTGTAACCTTGCGCCCACTAAAATCTATGGATATTTGGTAATCTATGGGGAGCTGCAAGCTACTAATTGTGTCTTCTGCTTGTTGTACACGCTCAAAACCAACTAAGTTTTCTTGTTGGACTATTCTACAAGAATTTTCACGACAAATATACCAAGCCCTATTGACAAGGATGTGTTGGCGGTCTGTACTCACCGTCCTTGCCACAATAATGGGGATGCTGCTACCAAGAGGATACCAAGAATACATATCCTCGACAAACTTGACTTGTCGGAGATTGTTTTCGGAAGCATTGTTCGGAGATAATAAGGCATCACTGATAATCTGTACGTGTACGCGAATCGAACATAGAGTATCACTATTAGGTGTAACGAGCAGTCCCCGGGCATCAACCTTCATGGTATAATGTCCGCTAAAATCCAACCCCAAACGGTCACAATACATTCCTTTCCCCCAAAAAGTACCCGTCATCGTATTACCATAGCACAAAGGAATAGTCATTAAAACAGGACCCTGTGAATAGCTAATGTGTCGATACTTGTCTTCTATGCCTCTGAGTAGGAGGGTATCGGAATGGGAATCTAATTGGTAACGGGTGCCCGAAAATATGGCTGATGGCATACCAAGACTATCTACGAGCAAATGCAGTCTGCTTGGATGCTTGCTGAGTTTGGCCTGCGAAAAATCCCAAAACATGCTATCGCCTGCCCCTTCCAATAATTTTAGGTCTATGGAGTATAGCTGCAGAATGCTGTCTCTCTCCTCTGCTGATGAAAAGGCAAAGATGGGCGCAATTACAAGGAACCACAACAGAAGATTGCAAGCCAAACGATGCATAGGTTTCAATGGGTTAAGATCAATATTACAAATATAGATAAAATATCCTTATTGTTTATTTTACTCAATAAGAAATATAAACAGATATATAAAACCTGTATACTCAAATATAATATCATACCATCAATTACAGAACCTCCATACAGATGTTCAAAAAAAACATCAGCAGATCTATACCATCCAAAGTACTCTATATAATGCCACCATTCTATTTTTACCAATAAAACTATTATGATTAGGCATATAATCTCCGCAACGATCCATATTCTCCATCTATTCCACTTCATAATTTTCTTAAAAGATATGGTGGTAACAATGGATTGTACTAAAACGCCTATAATTGGAGGAAATAACCCACTTTCATCCCAATCCATCATAACACAAGTTAGGTATGCCCAAAATAGAGGATTGGCAGGATTCTCTCGTACGGCAATGCTAAGCATAACATGAAATACAGATATAAAAACGGCTGAACAGAACAAATTTATTCTTCTATTCTTTAACCGTTTTATTTTTTTCATAATGAAATTCTCCATATGGAAGGTGGTTTATGTATTCAATATAATCTTTCAATTCATGTTTTCTGTTATTTTCATTGGAAGTTTTCATAAAGTGTGCTCCCCTTATTTTATAATCTTTTGCAATCCAATCATGTTTATGTGAGTACTGATATGTATCCACGCCATATACGGCCTCTTGAGAAAATGGCTGATAAGGCGCAAAATCATATTCCGTGATTTTTAATCCATTAGTTGTTTTAGGGTGCTTCTTTACATATTCTGTTAATGCCTGGGCAAATCCTTTTGCGTAAGCTCCACCCATACTATGGGATATAATCCTTATAGGCTCTATGATTCTTCCATTTTTGTCTCTCTTCAATTGATTTATAATATCGTCAGCTTCACTTTGTCCACTTGCATATCCACCATTATATCTCACTTTGATATTGAGATTTGAATTGTCGCTTGGCGGATAATTCTCTTGTGGAGCCAAAAGTTTTATCAAACCACCCATTGAGCCATCATAAAAAACAGGTTCTGTAAAATCCCGAAAATGTTGTTGTACTTTAGTCACAAAATCCCCATTAGAAGTCTTCCAATAGTTGCGCCCCTGTGGGAACGGAGTAAAACCATTTATAAATATACAAATATTTCCATCAGAGTCATAGATATTTACCGGATTATCCCCACACGATGCATAGGGTGACCATGGGTAGTATTTCTCTGCCATGGCATCCATTACATTCCATCTCCCGGTTACGGGGTCGTAGTGGCGGGCGCCATGGTCGTACCAGTCCAGACCGTGGGTGCGGTCGAGTTCCTTGCCTATGTACTTGTAGGGCTGGGTGAAGGAAGTGGTATGGATGGAATGAGTGGTGGAGGTAGCATTACTGTTTGCGGTATAACTGTCGCCCATTAGTCCGCCAAAGGGGTAATAATGGTTTACTTCTTCTATGTGCCCCTCTTCGTCTACCACCATGCGGTTGTTGCCAAGGTTGTTATTTACCATGTGAAATTTCAAGTATCTGTCCGTTTCCTTTCTGTATCATTATATATGCAGTTCCGCCCTTTGGCGTTTTCAAACTTCCTTCAACGACCCAATATCTGTCATCTAATAGCGTGATGTGATATGGTTTTTCCTTATCCATAGAGGACCGTCCATATATATTGGACAATATACAGTCTGCAATAGCATAGGCCATTTCGGGTGATGATATAATATCTTTGGCTTGAATATACAAGTCTAAGGGAGTGTTATTGGCTTCTCTTAAAGAATCAGAGAATGTAGAAAAAGCACTTTCCTTTTTTCCCATAAATATGTAATC